>JAWCGL010000195.1:0-2517 GCA_038857155.1 Bathyarchaeia archaeon | reverse complement strand
CTTAGTATAGCTGAAACCTCCTCTGTAGACGCTGGTTTAACTACGACTACATCCCTACAAGGTTCTGGTCTTATAGGGATAGGCGTCTCGTCTAAGAGGTAGCCTTCAACCTTACCCGCACCGAATACAACTTGATCCTCACCTACTATCGACGATAACCCCTCTATAACCGTTTTATCTATCGAAGGCCACATAACTCATACACGTTTAATCCTATTCAACTCTTCTATAAGTTTAGGTATTACTTCGTATAGATCCCCTACTATGCCGTAGTCTGCTATCCTGAATATAGGTGCTGAAGGGTCTATATTAACCGCGACTACCACCTCCGACCCCCTCATACCGGCTATATGCTGAGGAGACCCAGATATACCGAAAGCTATGTAGAGCTTAGGCTTAACAGTATTACCGCTGAAACCTATCTGACGTTCACGAGGCATCCAGCCTTCATCTACTAAGGGTCTGCTAACACCTACGACCCCGCCGATGAGAGACGCTAAATCCTCCAGCATCCTCAGATCATCCCTCCTCTTAAACCCTCTACCCCCGGCTACAACTATATCCGCCTTTGTTAGATCGACGCTCCTCCTCGATATCCTACCCAACAGCTTGAAGCCTGAATCTCCCCCTATCATAGGTGTCAACCTGATAATCCACCCGATCCTACTCGTATCGCGGCTAGACATCTTCATAACCCTATACCTAACCGTAGACATAACCGGGCGGCTACTAGTTCTTATGTAAGCTAGTATGTTACCTGTGAAAGCTGGTCTAATCTGAACTATATCCCCGCGTTCATCAACCTGAATATCTACACAATCCGCCGTTAAACCTGTACCTATAGCTGCGGCTACTCTGGGGGCTAAACTTCTACCTAACGGTGTAGCTCCGAAGAGGAAGACTGACGGATCCACCTGCTTCACTAGATCAACTAATACATCCTTGTATAATATCGGATCGAAGTGTTCTAGCTTAGGATGATCGTATACGAAGACCCTATCCGCACCGTAGTATATTAGCTCTCGAGCAGTATCATCATTGATCCTATAGCCGATGATGACGCTCCAAACTTCGACTTTCAATCTATCGGCTATCTCACGAGATTTACCTAGAAGCTCGAACACAACCGGATGTATAACACCTTCATCATACTCGGAGTATACCAGTACACCATCAGATAAACCACCGTTCATATCAACCCCTCCATACGTAGAGCTTCTATAAGCCTACCTACAGAGTCGGCACCCCTCAGTATGATACCACGTCTATACTCCTCAGACGGTATAACTATCTTGAAGACCTGTGTACGTGAACCTAGAAGGCCTATCCTAGACATGTCTATGAGGCCTGATAGAGCATCTGCATCCCAAACCTCTACCTTAGCCCTCCTAGCTTTCAGTATATCCTTCAGAGATGGGAGTCTAGGGTTGTTTACATCCTTCGTCACGGTTATGAGGGCTGGAAATCTAACTTCTACGAGGAATTTATCACCCATATCAGATACGACTACCAGGCGATCTCTATACGATTCTCTAACCTCGCATACATACGCTACGTGGGGTATACCTAGATGCTCGGCTACCTCGGGTCCAACCTGACCTGTATCACCATCCACAGTCTTCTCCCCGCATACTATAAGATCGTATCTACCGATCTTCCTTATAGCAGAGGCAAGCGTATAGGATGTAGCTAGAGTATCCGCACCGGCAAACCTATGATCCGATAGTAGTATAGCCCTATCCACACCTCTAGCTATCGCATCTCTGAGAGATGATTCAGCTTGAGGTGGACCCATACTTAGAGCTGTCACTATACCTCCAAGACTCTCTTTAAGCCGTACAGCGACCTCTATAGCGTTGAGATCGAAAGGGTTTATCTCCCCCGGAGCTGAGCTCCTATCCACCCTACCAGTCTCTACATCGAACTTAACCCTCTCTATATCTGGGACATGTTTAATAAGCACTACTACGTGGAAATCCAAGGCTACCCCAACCTCTACTTCAAGAAAATTGACTACTACGTTTAAGAGCATAAGATTTTAACCTAGAATTGATAGGGCTAGGAGTAGACCGGGGTGTAGGGGGTGGTTTCGCCTAGAGAATTCAACGGTAGGGATATCCTCTCCATCCTAGATTTCGATCGGGAGCAACTAGAGTATATAATGGATGTAGCCGACGATATAGAACAGCGTATGGATAGTTATAGAGGCATACTGGCAGGAAAGACTATGGCTATACTATTCTTCGAGCCATCCACTAGGACTAGGCTCAGCTTCGAAGCTGCTATGAAGAAGCTCGGAGGTTTAACACTCGATATGGGTGAACCTATAAGAGCCTCTGTCGAGAAGGGAGAAACGCTAACCGATACCGTGAGGGTTGTACAGAATTACGCCGATCTAATAGTTCTCAGGCATCCTATGGAGGGGGCGGCTAGGCTTGCAGCAGAGGTAGCCGATATACCGGTAATTAACGGTGGATCCGGTGCTGAAGAACATCCGACCCAAGCTATGCTCGACCT
>JAWCGL010000194.1:0-2518 GCA_038857155.1 Bathyarchaeia archaeon | reverse complement strand
ACACTCATATACCCTCACTAGCAGAACATAAGCCCGTATAGATATTTAAGATTTTCCAATACATCAAGATATTATTCTAAGCTTAGAGTTAGCGTTACAAACCCATCCCAAATTCTACATGGTAAACCCCTAATCCTCGACTACCTATTTATCTCCATATATATCTGGTCGCCCTTCTTAAGGCCTAGCTTCTCTGATGCATTACCCATATTCACAGATATCTCCATGAACCCTCCACTTCCAGGTATCAATACTAGTTCACCCAAAGGCACCTCTCCATAAGATCTAGATAGAGGTATAGAAACCTCATTACCCATATAGTATAGTCTAACTTTTTCACCGAACGTTACCCTATCCTTGATTAGATCCCATTTGATATTCGTTACGAGATTCCCGTAGGAGTCTACATATATTATCCTACCTATCACCTTTCCACCGCTGATCTGTGGCTTATCGAATTTAACAACATCTATACGATCTATGCTTCTACCCAGCATCTCTAGTGGATAACCTAATGCGATCCATGCTGCAGCTGGAGCGAATATATCCCTACCATGGAATGTATAGCTAACTTCGCTTAGCATTACATACCTACTCTCTATGACGCGTATATCCTCTATACCATCATCCTCGGCTGCTATGGTTAGAACACCATTATCAGGGCCTACGAATATATACCTCCTAGTCTTGATAGCTATAGGCTTCCTCTCTGTCCCTACACCTGGATCTACTACGCATATATGTATCGTTCTAGGAGGGAAGAAGCCATAAGCCCTGTAGAGTATGTATGCAGCCTCCTCTACATCGAACTTCGACACATCATGCGTTATATCGATGATCGTAGCTTCAAAGCATATCGAAAGTATAACACCCTTCATACAAGCTATGTATGGATCCTTATACCCGAAATCCGTCGTTAAAGTTACGATAGGCTTCTTCAACTCTCCTCTATAAGGTTTTAATAGGTGCTATCCATTAAGGTTTTAAGAATTCGTATACTTCTTCGTCTACCATACTACATAATAGTTTGACGCGTATATCATCGAAGCATCTACTCCCGTAAGATCCGCTAGCACGGTGCTACCTATTATACTATCTCTCTATGCTGAATGCTACTCTCCCCATCCTTAGCTTTGATCACGCTAACCTCATCTATACTCCTAATGGCAAGCCCATAATCATCCATAACCTGTCTTATATATTCGTAGTCTATATTCGAGCCTACTATGTTGATCTTTACTGTCTCCGTTTCGGCATCAACCTCTGTTACCGTAATATCGACCCCGTCTACGCCATCTACCTCGCATAACCTCTTCGATAGATCGATTATCGATATCTCGTGAGGCTTTAAAGCATCTACAAGCATCCTTCTCACAGATACGCTCATATCAAATACTAGCGGAATCTATAATCTAACCTAGCCTCAATATAAGAATATCTCCAGCCTATCCTACACCCTGCATACCACCTACTATCAACGCTATAGCTACAGCTACTAAGCCTGCGGATAGCATTATGATACCGTGTAGGAGGAGTCTATCCCTAGATACATACCCGAGGATGACGCCTAGTATGAATAGTATCGTTAAATTGCATATCAGCGACATTATCAAGCATAGTTCTCTAGATAGCGACAATGGTATTCCTACGATTATAGGGGTTATCGAAGCTAAGCTAGCGAGGATAGGGCTGGCTCCATCCATCAGAGCTACTATTACCGAAGCTACGGTATGCGCTCTCTCGATAAGGCTTCCATCAAGCCTTCTGAAGAGTGCCTTCTCCAATCTCTTCATATACCTAGCTCTCTCAGCCCTCTCGATCAGGAAGACACTCCAAACACCAGATATGAACATAGCTAAATCCGCACCTAGCACTGTATGGATTATATATCCTAAGGGTATATCACCGAAGATCATCGACCCTATAATTATCCCGAGGGTAGCCATAGCTCCGTCGAACCCATTCATAACGGCATACCGTCTAAGGATACCCTCCGCATCGGCGATCTTCAAATACACCTTGATATGATTTAAAACTTCCATGAAGCCCATTAAACGATCACTACCTTTCATTTATCTCCATCTCTTCATCCTAACTTCTTATCTCTCAAGCTATAGTTTAAACGTTACCCAGCTTCCCAGGTCCCTAGCAACCAGATAAAGGGTTACGATACAATACTTATCTTCGAGGTTTATCCCAGATATAGGATACGTCATGGTAGGCGGTGTATGCAGGCATATCCTACTGGTAGATCTATCTGAAGATAGGTTTTCGGTGGAAAGGTTAAACGAAGGTTGGATATCAAAGTTCATCGGAGGAGTAGGCTATGCGGCTAGATTCCTACTAGATTACATAGATAGGTATGGTGTTCCAGATCCGCTATCGCCAGATAACCCCCTTGTATTAATGACAGGCCCGCTTACCGGTGTATCAGCTTTCGGATCTAAAACCGTATTGGTATCTAGATCCCCTTTAACCTATGGGCTAGGTAAATCTACCTTTGCAGGATCGTTCGGTC
>JAWCGL010000193.1:0-2520 GCA_038857155.1 Bathyarchaeia archaeon | reverse complement strand
AAAGAATGCTTGAGTGTGAGCGTCATACCAATTTATTCCTTGAAGATTTGGATTTAAAAGATAAGTTGTAGCCATTGTTAAGGCGACGAAATAATTATTGAAATAGAATTTTGAGAGCAAGTAGATTGGTATGGCTCCTAGCGCTAATATTGTGGACTGCAATATAAGTATAGTCTCAACTCTCGGTGCAAGATAAAAAAATGGTACTGCTAAAAATAGAATTGGAGCGAAGTGTATTCCAAAGTAGCTACCGGTAGGTGAGTAATATAATTCTACATTATTTCTGAAGAGTTTTCCTTGAGCTGCGCTAGCAATGGATTGAACGAGTATGCCGAGATCCCATGCATTACTTCTAAACGAGTAATGTCTCATTATAGTGTAATACGAGAATATTATGGAGTAAACAGTTACCATAGAGGTCAATATCCATGAAGATATCTCTAGCTTTAGTATCCTCCTCGAAAGTAGCTTTTCGATATTCATAAGGTCTATCATACCTCCTAACGCATATTAATCCATCAGAATTTGCAAGACTCGAAGCTACGTATCATCTAAGCATCTTTTATATATCGTATCGTACTGCTCTGCAGTTTTACGCCAACTATATAGGGGCACTGTTTTCAACCCCCTCTCTACATACATCTCCCTTAACGTCTCATCCTTCAGATCTACTATCGCTTTCCTAAGTTCGTATGGGTCCCTCGGTTTAACTAGTATTCCGAATTTTCTTACTAGGTCTCTTACTCCTGGGAGGTCTGATGCTATTACTGCGCATCCTGCGGCTGCTGCTTCTAGGGTTACTAATCCGAATGCCTCGTTCATGCTTATGCTCGGTAGGACTAGTACGTCGCTGCTTAGATATAGATTTTTCAGCTCCTCATCCGGTATTGCTCCATGGAGATGTACATTCCTTAAACCTAGCTTCTTAGCGTATTCTTCATATTCTCTTCTATCCGGTCCATCTCCTACTATATTCAACGTTAGATCTAACCCTTTAACTGCTTTCAATAATATCTTCAAGCCTTTATATGGTCTCATCTGCCCTACGAATAGTATCCTGTAGTCTTCGTGTGGTATCCGTTCTCCGCTGAATTTCTCGTAATCTACACCCCAGGGTATCATATACTTATTCATCGTTTCCGGGAGCATATCGTAGTAGGATTTAGATGTGGTAACTACGGCGTCTGCAAGTTTTAACAGGATACTATTGATTATAGCGTTGTATATATAGCTTAATGGTTTCAGATAATAGTTTGTCAAGCAGTGGAGTGTGTAGACGATCCTCCCCCTATACAGTTTAGACTTTAATAGGAGTCTATCCGAAAATGTAGGTGTATGTCCATGTATATGTACTATATCGTAGCCTCTCCTAATCTCCTCACTTATACGATCCGTGCCTAAAACTATCTTAACTTCCCCCGCAGCCTTCATACGGCAATCGTAGGCTGAAAGAACCGTTACATCATAACCTATCTTCTCTAGTTCCTCTGTAAGCCTACCTATAACCCTAGCAAACCCGCTTTTGATAGGAGGCTTCTCGCTTATCAGTTGGAGGATCCTCATCATATGACGCCTCGACAGAATTTATCGATTATACCCACCCACCTCTCTATATACCTAGCTTTATCGAATCCGGAAGCCCTCTCCCTACACATCCTCCTAACCATCGGATCGTATCCATCCATCCATAGCTCTATCGCTCTATCTACGAGCATCCTATCATCCTTTACAAGCCATCCTGTAACCTCATCGATGATGGATTCAGCCGGTCCTTGAGCGTTGTATGTCAGTACGGGTGTCCCGCACGCCATACTCTCTAAGGGTATATAGCCGAACGGTTCATGGGTGAAGGGGAACAGCGTATACAGAGCATTACTATAGAGATCTACAAGCTTCTCAGCGGGAACCCTACCTAGAAACTCTATATTCGGATGCCTCAATAGACGTTTCGGTATCATAAGCATCCTAGATCCGAAGGCTTTAATCTTGACGCCCCTATCCGCTACCTTCTCTATCACATCGAACTTTGTCTCCTTACCGAAGTATGCTAGTACGTAGTCTGAGGAGGGTTTAGATGTAGATGGATGAAATACCTCCGTATCTATCGGCGGATATACTATGGAATGAACCTTGACACCCCACCTAGAATACATAGATGCGCAAAACCTCGAGTTAGCTATAGATACAACAGAGTTTCCATATATCTCCTCTACGAGCCTCCTATCAGAATAGTCTATCAGAGGCTTCATAAAATTGTAGATTAGCTTGAAGCGTAGAGGCATGTAAGGTTTAATATCGCTTAAAGCGATGGATGGTGCTCCTTGAAGATACCATACAGAAGAATATATCGAGACTGTATGAGAGAAGTTTATTATGACCGTGGAATCCAGCTTTAAACCTGTGGAATTTAGTCTTAAGAACGCTTCCCGCATCCAAACTTCAAGCCATACCAACGATGGATCGATATCCTTAGCGATAATCTTCACACCGAGATTCAGAGGTATAACGCTATGCCAAGCC
>JAWCGL010000192.1:0-2522 GCA_038857155.1 Bathyarchaeia archaeon | reverse complement strand
ACTATACATATGTATAAATCTGAAGGCTACCATAGGCTAATACCCTTAGCAGCTAGGTTAATCATGGAGAAGCTACCGATACTATTCGGTTTAGCTATAGTCGAGAATGCCTTCCACGAGATAGCTATAGTGAAAGCTATAGAGCCTAAGGATATAGAGGAGGAGGAAGCTAAGCTTCTAGAGAAGGCTAAGGAGCTCCTCGCTAGGATACCATTCAAAGATATCGATGTACTGATAGTCGATGAGATAGGTAAGGATATAAGCGGTGCAGGTATGGATACTAACGTGGTAGGGAGATTCTGGCTTCCAGGTGAAAGCGATCCGCGTACACCTAGCATAAAGGTTATAGTCGTCCTAGATCTAACAGAGAAGAGTCATGGAAATGCTGTAGGTATAGGATTAGCGGATATAACTACGGAGAAGCTTGTTAGAAAGATAGATTATCGATCCACATTCATAAACTCTCTTACCAGCGGTCATACTATAACAGCTAAGATACCTATATTCCTACCGACAGATCGAGATGCGGTAGCGGCAGCGTTATACCTATGTAGACCCATCGATCCTAGGGAAGCTAGGGTTGTAAGGATAAAGAATACCTTAGAACTCGAGAGGATATGGATATCTGAAAGCCTATACGATCTAGTCGTAAAGGATCCGATGTTTAAGGGTAGGATAGAGGTTTTGAAAGAGCCTGAGGATATGGTATTCGATGAACATGGAGATATACTTCCGAAACACTACTAGCACAGTTCTAGAGTATACAGGATGGTGGGGCCGACCGGATTCGAACCGGCGACCTGCGGGTTTACCCGTGCTCCAGCTTCATCTTCATCCCTTATGGTCTGCAAACCCGCCTATCTAGCACCCTGGAGCCCTTAACGGGGTTCCGGCATACACCTGGAACCCTGCCGTCCTGCCTCTCCAGTAACCCTACCACTAGTACTAGTGGTAGGGTTAAGGCTGGACTACGGCCCCACCGTATTAGGAGTAGATGCTTCTCTCTCTATTAAAGTTTTGATAGCCTAGGTTTTCGATACTACCATAGAATCTCTTCTTCAAATCTAGCTTCTAAAGGTAGCTCTCTTAGTATTAGATCTCTTATAGCGAATCTTATCGCTTCAGCTCTATTAGGGTATAGCTTCAATTCCACTAGTCTATCTAAAGCTTTAATGTATGCTTCAGGTATGTATATACTGACAAGCTTCATATAGCAGCACCTCGGTTATCCGGTTACATTTCTAGTAGGTTTATTCTACTGAAAAATGTTGGTAGTTACCCCGTATTACCGTCTAAACATAGGTTTTAAAAAGCGTAGGTATACCTGTATAGAGGTAGCTTATACTATCCTAGTATCCAATCGATAATCGTATACCCCCCTCTTTTCATCTATCTAGGATAAAACCTCTCCTAGAAGGTGGTAGGGATAAGCTTCGACTACCCTAACCCTTACTCTATCCCCTAGCTTAATACTATCATCTTTAAGTACTATAGGTTTATACCAGGCGTTCCTAGCTATCATACTTCCAGGTTTTAAACCCTCCTCATCTACTATTACCTCTCCACTCCACCCCATCCATAGACGTCTATTCCTAGATAGAGCTACCTCCCTCGCTATATCTGAAGCTATACGGCTACGCTCATCTATAACCTTCGATGGAAGAGGCTTCATCCTAGCAGCTTCAGTCATCGGTCTAGCTCCGAATTTGGATATATTAACTGAATCGAATTCAACCATCCTTATAAGATCTATAGTAGATTGGAAGTCTTCCTCACTCTCCGATGGGAATCCAACTATTATATCAGTAGCTATGGATAGCTTATCTACACCACTCCTAAACCTATCCACTATCTCCAAGTACTCCTCTACCGTATACATTCTACGCATAAGCTTCAAAATCCTATTACTACCAGATTGTACTGGTAGATGTATGAATTTAAAGCATTTATCGCTGGTTAAGCATTCTATAAGATCCTCGATCATAGGCTTCACATAGTATGGGTTCATCATACCTATCCTCACGTAGAAATCTCCTTCAAGCGATAGTATACGCTTCAGTAGATCTGTAAGCTTCAATCCTATATCTAATCCGTAGCATGCGTTATCTTGACTCGTAATCCATATCTCTCTACAACCATCTGCTATAGCTCTCCTAGCCTCCTCGACTATCATATCGGGGGGATAGCTTACGAGTCTACCTCTAGCTAGCTTTACCTGGCAGAAGCTGCATGCACTTAAGCATCCCTGAGCCACCTCTACTATACCTACGATAGGATTACGTCTAACCCTAGGTAGACATATATTATAGCCTTCACGCTCTAGGAATACAGCCCTCCCACCTTCTAAAGCTATCCTTACAGCATCGACTATCCTAGATATAGATGATGGACCTATAAGCGAAGCTCTAGGATTCAACCTCTCTATAACACTCCTCTCCACGACTGGCATACATCCAGCTACCACTAGTGGTTTACCCTCCTCCGTAAGCTTAGAGATCCTGTAGATCATCCTATGCTCGGTA
>JAWCGL010000191.1:0-2552 GCA_038857155.1 Bathyarchaeia archaeon | reverse complement strand
CAGCTACATCTTCAGGTTTGATACCTGGATCCCCTCCTTGAGCTTCTATAATCTCTCTAAGTTTAGATAGCGCTACACCCTTCTTCACAGCTGCTAAAGCCGTATTGTACCCATCCTCCTTGCCTACAGATTCTAGAAGCATCCCAGCTATATTGCATGCCTTATCTAGCAGATCAGGTACATCCTTATACATCGATAGCAACTCTAAAGCCTCCCTAGCTTCTAACGCTGGACCTACAGTGAAGCCTATAGGCTGCTCACCATACGTTATGCAACACTTAGCCTTTACACCTAGTAGATCGCTCAGCCTTATGAAATCTTTAGCTAAAAGGTTTGCTTCACCGATAGTTTTCACTTTCGTACCTCTCCCGGTCGGTATATCTACAACCAGATACTCGGCACCGACAGCTTTCTTCTTAGCCATAATGGATGGTAGTAGTAGCGGATCTATCTGTAGAGGCCTCTCGATATTCACGAAAATATCGTCTGCAGGAGCTAGATGTAAAGCTCCACCCCAAACTATACACCCCCCGGTCCTCTCTATGACCTCCTTCATCTCACTTATCGAGAGGGATACAGGCATTATAGCTTCAGCTCTATCAGCCGTACCAGCCGCCGATGTTATAGCTCTAGACGATGTTTTAGGTATAGTATAGCCTAACGATGCTATTATCGGTACTACGATCAAAGTAGTTTTATCCCCTGGTACACCTCCTATCGAGTGTTTATCGAGTATAGGCTTCCTTTCAAGTTCAAGCCTTTCACCGGTAACGACCATAGCCTCAGACATAGCTGCAGCCTCCTCTAAGCTTAAACCATATATATGTAGGCTTGCTACGAACGCTGTTACCTCGACTTCACTTAGATTGCCGTGAACGACGTCGTATACTATCTCGTATATGGCGTTCCTATCTAAACTTCTACCTCTAAGCTTCTCCCTTATATGCTGTATCGAGCTGGGTGGAGGTGAAGGCTTTACATCGACTTCAACCCCTTCTTTCAATCCTAGATTCGATGTTACCTCTCTATATGTTCCTATCCATCCGTGATCTATGAAGTAGCTTGTAATGTTAACTATAGCCGTTATGGCTTTATCGTCGAACTCTACCTTCACCCTGCTTAAACTCTTAATCCCTAACTCCTCAGCATCAGCCTCGTTAAGTATAACTATCCATTTACCGCCAGCTTCTAAGCTTAAAGGTTTAACCCTAAACCTCAAAGCCTAACAGCGTTCTACTATAGAAGTAGGATTAGATAAGTATTAATACGATATCGAAGCCTATGAACTTACATATTCCCGCCTTATTAGAAGTATCCATGGAGTTAAAACCGCTACTAAGTTTAACGGGAGGGGGGATAGATCTACGATTATATCACCCGTCCTGAATAGTAGTAGCCATATCGCGTATGCTAGGATCGAACCCATTATATAGCAGGTAAGTAGCCTAAAACATCGGATACTTCCGATCCTCCTTCTAATAACGTAGAAGGATAATGGTATAGATGCTAGAGCTAGAGTATAGCATAGAGCTAATACTGGTAGGCTTAGATAGTCAGACATATCCAGCCATAAACCTTAACTGAGCTATACGATCCATAACCTCTACTGCCCTCCTCTCCAGCCTATACCTCTCCTCCCTATACTCCCCCTCAGATATAACACCATCGCTACGCTTTTTTTCTAGCTTCTTAAACTCCTCGATTATCCTCTCCTTCTCCTCCTCTAGTTCCTTCAGCTTCCTCTTAACAGATTCGGTATCATACATATCTTAGCTACCATCCCGGCATCATATTCACATGCATACTATGCCTGTACTACCTGGAATATTCTAATCCTATTATGTCCACCGACACATCTAACTATACCTTTAGATTCCAACATCTCTAGATAATCCTTAGCTACGCTTAACTTTACATTATATCTGGATGCCAACGCGTACGGTGTTACAACTTTCATCTTCCTAATCTCCTCTATGAACTCCCTACCGCTTAACCCTAAAGCGTCTATAGCCGAAGCCTTCTTCTCGCTTTTCGTTTCATCCTTTCCACGCGGCTTCTTCTCTTCTTTAGCAAGCTGAGCTTTCAACATCTGGGATATAGACTTCTTCTTGGTACCACCCATACCTACTCGACACCTCTCAAGCCATCTAATTTTTGGTAGTGTTAATTAACCTTTTCTCTATACGTTTAAATCTTGAGATTAGGCGATCGATATGAAGATCCCCCTACTATATGGCGAAGGAACGATAGAATTCGAGATACCTGAGAATATAGCGTACTACACCGTATCTTCGAAGCTTCCGACCGGAAACGCTCCCGATCAAAGCAAGCTTATCGATGAAGCTTTGAATAATCCTATAGGTGTACCGAAGCTGGATATGGTTCTAAAGAGGTCAGATAGGGTATGCATACTTATCACTGATAGGACTAGAGCTACTCCGAATAGAGTAATACTACCTATCCTCATATCTCGCATAGAGAGAGCTGGTATAGATAGGGGTAATGTGGATATAATAGTCGCGAACGGTTTACATAAACCTATGGGTAGATCG
>JAWCGL010000190.1:0-2555 GCA_038857155.1 Bathyarchaeia archaeon | reverse complement strand
CATATGAGAGTGATTTGAAAGCTAAGGTCGATGCCTGCGTTAAGGCTTTGGAAAGCTATGATCTAATATACCTCCACTTTAAAGCTACAGATCTAGCTGGTGAGGATGGGAATTATAGGAGGAAGATAGAGTTAATAGAGCGTATAGATGATGCTCTCTACATGATTATAGATAAGGTAGAGGATTATGTTATAGCGTTAACAGCAGATCATTCTACACCTTGTAGTATAAGGACTCATTCAGCAGATCCTGTACCTATAGCTATAGCTGGTCCTGATGTACGTATAGATGATATAGGTAGGTTTGAAGAGAGGGCGTGTAGTAAAGGTGGTCTCGGTAGGATTAGAGGTCTAGATCTTATGCCGATCCTACTAGATATAGTGAATCTAACGCATAAGTATGGAGCCTAGATTCAGCTAGTAGATGCTCGTATCCCTCTAGGAAGCTTCATGATAGTATCTATATGATCCCTCCACCTCAATTGCTCCCTAAATCTTCTATGCGGTTTGAATATCGTAGCGATATCTTTTAGAGGATCTCCTAATAATCCTATTCTATCCGGGTTTATCTCACCATAACCCCATAGCGATAGGATGTATAGGTAGCCTATATCGTATACATCGAACCCCATAGCGTATGCTACTATCGAATCTAGCGATATAGGGTTTGTAGAAGCGAAGTATACACCCCACTTTTTAGGTCTACCGTTTACAGGCCCATCCCCCTCCATAGCTTCAAATCCATCTACTACTGCTAAATGAGGTGTAACGTATGTAGCGATCTTAGCGATGTTATAGTTTATCTGCCAGTAGCCTTGATGTATAAGGTGGCGGCTCTCCCTCTTGATAGAGCCTACGACTATATTCTTTATAGTTAAAGTTACTACGACTACATCGTGTGTTTTAGGTCTTACAGCGGAGACTCTGAAATCTGCATCCATTACGAGTTTAGATATAGGTATGGTGAACGATCTCCCCATACTATCTACCACCTCTACCTCATCGAATCCGTATTCATCTAAATCGCATAACTCTACACCATAGGTATCCTTCAACATCTCATACCCGAATCTCTTGATAGCTTCTCTAAAACTACCTATAGTAGGTGTTTCAGCTACTAAAACCTCCTTCGCGTTCGTTAAGCTTAGTAGAAGCTTCACTATCTCTTCGACACATTCTACAGGTGTTGCTGATAGATAGCTATATGCGCTTACGAAGTTAGGTTTAATCAATATTCTAGGTCTACCATATAGGCTAGCTAGGATATCATCCTCTATCAAACCTAAAGCCTTCGCTAACCCTCTCCTCCTATCTTCAAGATCTTTAACTACGGCTACTCTACTCATACGTATACACCAATAGGGGGTCTCGGCTAATATCTATATCCTTCTAACACTGCATTTGATCTTCTTCAGTATTGTTTCAGCATCATTCGCATCCTTAACTTTAAGAGTGTATAGATACCTCTTGGTTCTAAGCTTTAATTTAACAGATCCATCCCTATGGTTAGTCTTAACTAAACAGTATTCAGCTTTCTCAGATAACTTAACAAACTCCTCTACGTCTGATACCTCTCTAGGCATATCCTCCTTCACTCTGGAATAGAGCTTAGATATAAATATAAAATATACTTCGAACCCTGGGATAGTTTAGCCTACAAATTATCAAGCAAAGCCTTTATATAGAGATTCTAGACTCCCTCCTACGGAGAGGAGGCTCTATGCCTATAAGAGACCCTGTTAAACGAGAGATAGCTATGAGGAAGAGGCTATACGTAAAGATCTGTAGGGAGTGTGGTGTTAGGAATAGTCCTAACGCTGAGAAGTGTAGGAACTGTAAATCCTATAATCTTAGATGGAAGCATAGGGAGCCAGCTATTAAGAGATAGGATCTCCTAGATCATAATCATGGGTCGAGATGTTTATCAAACTCTGATTAACTGAGTGAAAGTATTTAAAGTGAAGAGTTGGTCTATATTATCGATGCGGGCCGGTGGTCCAGCCTGGTTAAGACGCCGCGTTCACACCGCGGAGATCCCCGGTTCGAATCCGGGCCGGCCCATAGGCTAGTTATACTCTACACCTCCTCTAAATATGTCTTTATGGAAAAAGGTTATCTTCGCTCTATACGATATTTAAGTTGCTAGCAGCTGTGTCTCCTGAGAGTATCGAATTAGTAGGGTTTAGTTGGCATCGTATATCATGCTCCATACCTGAGGATTGGGTTATAAAGGTTGAGGGGGGTAATTCTAAGCGTGGCTATCTTAGGTTTGATGATTATAAGCCTAGGTTAGAGGTTAGATGGGAGGGGTTTAAGAAGAGTAAGACACCCGATCCTAGGAGGATTCTTAAGGATCTGGAATCTAAGGGTAGGAAGGAGGATCCGGATTTCAAAGTAGCTAGTAGAGGTGAGGGTAGGATTAATGGGCATTTAGCATCGTATATCTACTACCGCGGTGGTAGGGAGGGTTTCATATACGTGTTTAACTGTGATAGAAGTATGCGTAGCTTTATATTGAGATTCCACTTCGATAGAGAGGAGTATGATAGGGTTAAG
>JAWCGL010000189.1:0-2564 GCA_038857155.1 Bathyarchaeia archaeon | reverse complement strand
ATCGGAAACCCCAAGCTCCGCTAGCAGGGATTATGGTAGACCTTTCCACCAGATATTCAAGGAAGCTGGATACGACTTCTATAAGATAGATCCGCACTTATTCGCACCTTCATCGGTAACGATATTTAACGTAAGGACAGGTAGAATCCATACAGCTGGTAGAGTAGATATAGGAATCTTATCTAAATCGCTCGGTATATCCTAGATATTCTATCCTAATATCCAATATCTTTATTTAGGATAGAACACCATACTAATCTAGAAGCCTTGATACAAGGTATAATACTCATAAATATAGCTTCAGGTCTCGAAGAGGAGGTCGTATCTAAGATTAAAGATATACCATCCATATCTCAAGTATTCCTAGTCTACGGTACATACGATGCTGTAGCTTTAGTCGAAGTAGAGGATATGGGGAAGTTGAGAGATGTGGTGCTAGGCAATATTAGACGTATTAAGGGCGTTCTATCCACTACTACGCTTATAGTTATGGAGAGCATAAAGGGTTCAAAGCAATCTACCTAGACTATTCAAATAATTCTAATGCCGCAGCTTACGCATATACATGTTTATCGAACCCTCCATCTACCATACTCTATACGTGGGTAGCATGATAAAATGTTCATTAACCGATGACTACACGCTAATTAGGCTAGGTATGTGTGTGATAGGTAAGGATAAGCTGGAGAGGCTAGTCGAAAACTATAAATGTATCTACCCAGCTTCACCTTCGCTATTCGACGGCGACGGATATGTATTAACTGTGATGGAGGATATAACGCTACAGTATCTAGAGCATAAGAACCTGATATCGTACGAAGTTGTATTCATCCCACCCGATATGGTTGCACACCTAACCGCTAAGAGTAAATATGGCCGTATGGGGTTATCCTTCCTTAACGCCGCTAAGGTTCATTCAGGCTTCATAGGTAGGTTAGCGTTAGAGGTAGTAAATCTAAGTAATGACCGCACCCCGATAACTATCATGCATGGAGACCCGTTCATGCATATAGAATTTATAACTAGGGATGGGGCCCCATCACCATACATGGGCACATACATGTTTCAGTACATGACTGATGATGAGATATCTATCTACATGAATATAGTTAATAAATACTTCTCCGATATATACGATATAGGAATGCTTAGAAAACTAGCTCTATCTAGGATAAGGCTTTAGGAATCTAGAGATAGCATAATAGTCGCATAACTCTACTAGATATACCAGAGTAGAGGTACTGTTGTTTATTCGATCTTTATCTTATACCCCTTGAATCTACCTTTGTGTGGCAGTATGATCTCTAAGACGCCGTTCTTGTAATTACTCTTAGCCTTCTCAGGATCTACAGGTACAGGCAGTTTTACCTCCTTATAATACCTCCTTTCAGGTGTGTCTACTGAGATTATCAACGTATCCTCGGTGCCTTCAAGCTTTATATCATCCTTCTCGACTCCAGGTAGCTCCGCTATAATCTTCACTTCATCATCCGTCGTCATGACATCTACTAGCGGTTCTCTCTCCTCCTTTATAGAGACACTAGGTCTACCATAAGGTTGGGGTTTAACGTTACCAAACTCCCTTATCACAGGTTTACCATCTGGGCCTATCGTTATAGAGTATCCGTATATAAATGGGCCATACTCCTTTACTTTGCTACCATCTGGTAGGGTACGCTCCCTCATATACCTCTCAGACTTCTCGCTAAGCATCTTCTCTATATCTTCAAACTCCCTCTCGAAAATTTCCTCCATCTCCCTCATCATCTCATCGAAGAAGCTCCATATCCTCCTCCTTCTAAATGGAAACCATTCTTCACCCAAACCAGCCACCTCGATTATTTAGTTAAGTTCACTAATATTTAACCTTAATCCCCTCTAGTTCTGGATATATATAGATCTATAGCTACTTGAATCCAGTTTGGACCTACACTCCTAACCTTCCTAGCTCCGATATAGGTAATCTTCCCTCCCATACTCTCGATTCTATGTCTAACTCTATAAACCTCATTATGTAATCCTTTATTCTTTATATGTAGGAAGTTGTAGTAGTGTATCCAGCCACCTTCAGGTTTCAAAGCCTTCAAAGCTACATCTAGATACGCATAGGCTAGATCAGGTAAAGGTTCTAGCACGCGATCCGCTATACCTTTCAATCTGGATTCGACTATTCGACGTGCGTCTCCTAGAATAGGTATAACGGTATAATCCACACTGTTCATACGTATATTCTCCTCCATGAGTATGTATGCATCCCTACTTATATCTATCGAATATACTACTCTAGGCTTCGCTAATCGAGCGATAGCTATAGAGAAGCATCCTACACCGGAGAACATATTCACGACGTATTCTCCTCCACGTATAGACTTCGCTATCCTAGCCCTCTCATAGGATAACCTAGGTGAGAAGAATACCTTAGATAGATCGACTTTATACCTGCATCCATACTCCCTATGAATGGTTATCGTACGCTCCTCCCCAGCTATACAGGTTAGACGTCTAACCCTAAACGGCGATCCTACAGGGCTATCCTGACGCAGTATAGTCCTAATCCTAGGATC
>JAWCGL010000188.1:0-2614 GCA_038857155.1 Bathyarchaeia archaeon | reverse complement strand
CTCAGCATCTATCTGCACGACATCGCCAACCCTTATACCTTGCGCAAGCATATTAGAAGCTAAGCTTCCGCTTACGGTGAAAGATCTAGATTCGTTCATCGTAGTTAACGTGATCCTAGCCGATTCCGCTACCTCCTGGTAGGGGTTATATGGGTGTCTAGCTGTTTTAAGCTCGAAATGCGTCAACTCCCCTTCGTAGACCTTCCTCCTCTCTCTCAGCCTCACACCTATAGCTTTCCTAACAGCTCTCATTAAAACCTCCGTCTTCCTTAATTCGCTTGAATATATCTCTGAGCCGTGAAGCGTTATAAACGGGACATCCCTTCCAAGCTCCCTAGCTATACCCATAGCTATAGCAGTCTTTCCCGTTCCAGGAGGCCCTGCTAGGAGTATAGCTCTACCAGCCATCTTCCCCTTCCTAATCATCTGAACCACTATACCTGCAGCTTCCCTAGCAGCTATCTGACCGACCATACCGTCGGCTACGGGTAGAGCCTTGAATTTCTCATCTAAACCCAGACCCTTTATATGGCTATGCGCACCCACCCTTTCAAACCTAGTTATAGGCGTCACGGTATCGGTCATAACGTTTCACCCAACAATCCATCAAAAGATTCAGGAAGATGAAGGTTTAAGATAAATTTATATCATGCACCGAAAACAGTATTGTGGAGAGCTCCATATGGAGCTAAGGCGGGACATGGATCCAACCATCATCCTATCCACGCTAACGATGCTCCTACTAGCAGAGATCGGGGATAAAACTCAGCTCGCAGTTGTAGCTATATCGCTATGTAACGTTAAAGTTAAAGCTTGGGTATTCATAGGCTGTATACTAGGTTTCTCCATAGTGAATGTGGTTACCATCAGCGTAGGAGGCTTCCTATCATCCATACTGCCGTACACTATGATAAAGATCGTTTCAGCTACAGCTTTCCTCACATTCGGGATCCTACTTTTAAGGAGGGGTGAAGATATATTCTCATCGGTAAGCGGGAGATACGGTCTGATATCATCGACGATACTCATAGGGTCTTTGGAGCTTGGGGATAAGACAAACCTTGCAACCCTAGGTTTGGCTACATACTTCGGGTTATCATCCATCTACGAACTTATGATGGGTTTAGCGTTCGCTTCGATAATATTGATGGGTATGGCTTTCATATCGGCGTCGATCCTATCTAGATTCGTATCTAGATCTAGGCTTCGATACATATCGGCTTCCATATTCATACTAGTAGCGTCCTATATATTGGTAGAGGCTACAGTGGGTATACTATCCTAGGAGGCCTCTCCTCCTAAGCTCATCGGCTACATCGTTCAACTCAAGCTTAGCTAATGTATCCTCTCTAGGTACGCCTCTATCATCCCACCCTACGGATTCAAAGTATTCCCTCCGTAGATTCTCGAATTTCTCTCTATCGACCTTAACACCAGCTTTAAACCCTGACGGAAGCGGCTCGTAAAATCTAGGTGGGTTATCGTCATCCTTCACAACCTCCCAATAGGCGTCGGGCCCTCCTATCAGTAGAAGGGCTCTCTGTATGGAGAGCATCCTAGGTACGTATACATCGTGCCAGTCGTCCATAGTTATATCGAGACCTGTTACGCTATTGAGGAGGCGAAGGACTAGATCACCCTCTACGGAGAAGCTATTGAAGGCGCATAGTACGGCTGAATCTGCGAATAACGCACCGGCCTCTCTTAGATCTATCCTACTAGATCTTAACGGTATGTTCGCTACAGATGTGTGATCCCCTGCCTGCGTCGAGCATGCGTAGGATGTAGCCATAGTATAATCTAAGCCGCTCCTAATACCATGAGCACCTACGGCTACACCTTTAACTTGAACCGCATACTTTAGGGCATCTACACCTTTCTTAGCGCCTATCATCCTCGCAGCTCTATAGGTACCTTCGGCGAGTATATCGCCGATCCCCTCTCTATAAGCGATCATACGCATAAGCTTAGCGAAAGCCTCTACATCCCCCCATCTAAGCGGGAAGCCTATCTCGCTCTCATCGAGTATTCCCCTCTGGTAGAGCTCAGCTGCGAAGCCTAGCACGTTACCTGTTTGAATCCCACATAACCCCAGCTCATCTGCTAACGCGCATATATAGACGACGGAATCTGGATCGAATATACCTAGGTTCGATCCCAGGTAGGCTTGCATCTCGTAATCCGGGTTATCTGTTATATATCCTTTAAACCTCCCGGATCTTATACATGCTATCTTAAGACATGTTACAGCACAGCCGAAATCACCCCAGAAACGTTTAACCCATAACTTAGCTTCGTAGTATGCGGTCGAAGCTTCGATCCTATCATGCCATTCATCCTGCCAATTCCTAACAGGCTCGCTACTCGTAGCAGCTGCTACGGAGAGGAAGCCAGCCGACGTACCTCTAAACCTTAGATTATTGAACCCTAGGTGTATATTCCATATCTCCCTAACGAGTTTCTCTGCCTCATTCATATCCTTAGCTTCAGGTAGCGGGTTCGTACCTTTAGCTACGATAGCCTTCAGATTCTTAGAGCCCATAACAGCCCCATATCCCCCATAGCCGGCTGCATGAGTCCACTTAGACATCACAGTAGCGGTTCTAACCAGCCT
>JAWCGL010000187.1:0-2627 GCA_038857155.1 Bathyarchaeia archaeon | reverse complement strand
AGGTAGCGCGGTCTATATAGCTAGAAGAGCTCTACAGGAGGCTACCAAAGCGTATGATGGTAGGAGGGAGTATACGGTTCTCGTAGATATTATACCTAGAGCTTTAGGTTTCGGAGGCCTAGAGGAGGTTTCGTTCAGTATGATGACTATGCGGTTAAGCTTGATAGAGCTAGCTAAGATAGCGCCATCGGTGGCTGAAGCAGCTGCTAACGGTGATAGAGCTGCTATGGAGGTTATAGAGGAAGCCGGGCGGGAGTTAGCTCTACTAGCTATCGCATGTCTTAGGAAGCTTAAACTGAAACATGGGTTGGTGGGAGCTTCAGGTGGTGTATTCAAGTGTAAGGGTCTATTATGGAATACGTTCAAGTCTACGATAACCTCGGTGTACCCCTATATCGAGATCACTGATCCGATATATGGTTGGCAGCCTGCTGCAGGCGCTATATTCTTAGCAGCTTACGAGAAAGGTGTACGTATAGGCAGAGAGAATCTATCACGCTTGATGGAGGCTATAAGGGTTGAAGAAGGTAGACTGTCAGGAGTATCGATTTAGCTTCGAAAGCTCAGCTATACATGTATCGCAGAATCCACAGCTTTTCGCATCTACTTCGAGTATGGAGTTGGAAAATCTCATTACGCATCTAGGGTTTAAACAGTGTCGCAGCCCATATGTATGCCCCAATTCATGTACAGCCTCTTTTAGAAGCCTCTCCGCGAGTAGTTTTAAATCGTTTTTCTCCCCATAGAATTCGGGTCGCAGCCTATGTAGGCTTACTATAGCATAGTTTCCAGGGGACTCAGCTTGACCGAATACGAAGTTTAATCCTGGCACGTATAGATCTAACTCCGTTACTAAAAGTACATTAATATTCCTATCTTTGTAGGTGGATTTAAGGTTACCTAGGATAAGCGTGGAGAGGTATTGCCTCCTACGAGTATTATATGCTACAGATGGAGGCTCCATCACGTATGTAGATATAGAGACATCCGTATCGAATATTCTGCGAAGCTCTCTTCCAAGCCATGATAGTAGATCTGTATCCACCTCGCCTAGAGGTATTATCTTTATAGACTTCATACCGTTCGCTATCCTACCTCATAGGTTTTCAGCAGCTCCGCTCTAGTACATCTATAGCCTCTCTCCTCGGCTAGGCTTTGAAGCTTAGCCATCTTAACCGGCTCTCCATGCATAAGGAATATCTCTGTATCAACCCCGATCTTCTCGATAATCTTAACTAAACCGCTATGACCGGCATGGCTCGAAAAATCGAAATGTCTAACCTTAGCTTTAACCTGTCTAGCTTTCCCTCTCACCATGAACTTACCTGTTTTGAGAAGTATATCTCCAGGTGTACCGGGTATCTGGTAGCTGACGAGGAATACCCCGTTCTCAGGTTTACCCATAAGCCTCTCCATGTAGAATACCGCTAAGCCACCTTTAAGCATACCTGCCGGGCTTACTATCACGCATGGCTTCTTCAATATATTCTTCCTATCCCTCCATCCTGAAGGCCAATCAACCATACCCCAAGCCCTCTTGAACAGTCCTCCATCCTTAAGTTTAGATGAATACTTAAGAAGGATCTCCCCTGCTTTCACAGCCATACCATCGACGTATACCGGGTAGTCGAAGCTATAGGCCGATAGTATACATATGACCTCATGCGCTCTACCTACGCTGAATGCTGGTATAAGCACTTTACCGTTATTATCCAATATACCGTATATCTCGGTTATGAACTCCTTCTCGAGCTTAGATCTCTCAGGATGCTCCTCGCCAGCGTATGTAGCCTCCATTACAGCTGCATCGAGTCTACCATAGCTTAGATCGGCACCGCTAAGAAGCCTCGTATCTATATCGTTGATATCCCCTGTGTAGAGTAGCCTAGAGCCGCTACTATCCTCTAAGACAACCTGTATGGATCCAGGTATATGCCCGGAATTCAGGAATTTAACGTTAAGATCGCCTACCTCAAACTCCATACCAGGTTCTATAATCCTGGCTGATGATACCATATTCTCAACCTCTATAGTCTCGTATGGAAGATAGTATCCTGAAAGTCTTAGGAAATCCTTCAATAGCAGATCTGTATATTCTAAGGTAAACGTCGATAGGTATAGCGGCACTCTTTTAGAGACGTAGAAGTAGGGTGCTGCACCGGTATGATCTAGGTGCGCATGAGTCAATATTATGCCGTCTACATCTCTAGGTGAAACGTGAGCTGGGAATCCGGGTATATGGTTTAAAGCTACACCGTAATCTAATACTAGCTTCGTATTCTCAGATTCTACTAGGACTGCAGATCTACCTACAGAGTCTGTACCGCCTAGAAACGTTATCTTCAAGGTCTAATCAAGCCCACCCTGCTATACGATTAACCCCTTGCCGGTAGCGTACCTATTAGCAGTGATACTATAAATAGTATCCAGGAAACTATAAGTATTACTCGTACGATCTTTCTAGCTGTCGATACGAATTCAAGGATTAGATATAGGGCTGTCAACGTTACGAGTAGCGTACATATATCGCTATAGGTTGCCGCTACTTCAGGTGTAGCTTTAAACACCGTATTAACCATTATAAATCTTATAGCTTCTCGTAGATAATGGTATATCATCCATAGGAA
>JAWCGL010000186.1:0-2655 GCA_038857155.1 Bathyarchaeia archaeon | reverse complement strand
ATGATGATAGCCTCGGTGCTTCCAGCTATATTCTACTATATAGGCTACAGCTTCATGCTATCATACTACTATAGAGGCTCTTATGGGAGAGATCGTGGAGGTAATGGTCTCGCAGCCCTCATAGGTATACTATCGCTATTCATGTACTACATCATATCCCTACTAGTGCTAGGTTTAAGCCGTCTGAGAGAGTACTATGCCGATAGACATAGCGTCTCGGTAGTAGAGCATGGAGCATCTAAACTAGCATCAGCTCTAGCTAAACTCGTAACGTATACGAGTAGGATACCTCGTGAGAAGATAGAGGGCTTCCTAAGCTTCCGCACGCTATTCATAACAGATCCAGGTAGAGCTCAGAGCGATGCCGAAGAGCTGAGGTATGGTAGGAGTCTAGCTGAATCGATCGCTTCGAGAAAGATTACATGGGCCGATAGACTCTTAGAGATATTCTCAACCCATCCCAATATAGTTAAGAGGATTAGAGCACTACTACAGGTAGAGAGTTAGCCTTTACCTACCTAGTATTTCGATAGCGGGTTTACCCATATTGATCCATGCATCTTTAGCCGTAATCCTTGCTTTCCTAGGATATTCTTCTACCTCTACTTCTACCGCGACTGGGAAGGGTATCAGCGAGCCTAAACCCCAGAATAATGCTTCATGATCTGCCAACCCTGGTAGATAGTCTGGTAGCCTCTCATTACCATACTCCGTATACTTAAGTATAGCCTCCTGATCATTCCCGCTCATAAGCCTAAAGCATGCTATCGTATTACACTGCGATATTATCGATTTAGATATGTACGCTGGCCTCTGCGTTATGAATATGAACCCTATATTGTATCCTCCAGCTTGACTCACAGCTTCCACTAACTCTTTATCCACCCCGATCTTCTCAGGATTCCCAACCTCTATCTTCAACCCCTTCTCAGGTGTGAAGTATTGCGCCTCCTCTATGACGAATATAACAGCGAAATCACCCTCATCCCTCCTACTTAAAGCATAATCTAAAACCCTAGATACTATATGGCGTACAGCTATATGTTGAGCATCTATATCCGCATCCACAGATAGATCCACTATGACGATAGGGCTACCCCTACATACATCCACTATATCTATATACTTGTACTCTTCATCGAGGAAATCCCCCCTCCTCTCAAGAGCCCAGCGTATAAGGTTCAAGCTATGGCTATTACTACGGCTACTCAGCATCGGAGCTATACGGTTAACCTCTCTAAGTAGGGATGCCCTATTCACATCCTCCCCTCTAGCTTTCAACGATTCTACCGCTTCAGCTACTAGACGCCCTGCGCTAGATGCAGGATCTAAGTTAAGTCTTGACGCTATAAGTTTACCTTTAAGCATAGATGATTTAGGTAGGAATAGCTTATACGGATAGACCTTCCCGCCAAACCTAGTTAAAGCCGTGTACTCACATCTACGATCTAACACTATGAATCTAGGTTGAGGCTCCATCCTAGAGGCCTTCGCTATAAGGCTAACTACGAAGCTCGACTTACCGCTACGAGTATTATGACATGAAATCCCTCCCACCCCGGCTATAAAGTTCTCACATCCAGGAACCGATAGATCGTATACAAACTCATACTCATACCCTACGACATCTATCCTAGTTATCCTAGCTAGAGCCAGATCCCCTACAGAGAAACTTCCATCGCGATATCCGCTAGCTATAAGCTTAAGATAGAGTATATCCGATAGAAGCCTCTCATCATCTACTAAACCTAAGCTTAGAGATTTCAGTAAAGGCTCTAGGAGAGCTTCTAGGATCCCAGGCCTCAAATTGAACATAAACCTAGGTATACGTATACCTGGATCTACGGATTTTAAAGCTTCGAAAAATAGCTTTAACGCTCCACTCTTCAATATAACTTCTACGTATTCTAAGCGATCCTCGATAAATACATCTAGGATAGGTACGGTAGACCTGATACCGGATACTACGGATAATACCTCTTCACCGTACATCGATCGTGGTAGCTTCAACGAGACTCCATCTGAATAACTACACCCGAAGAGGATGTAATATGCAATTAAACGAGCAATATTCTCATCTATAACCAGTTTAACCGGTATACAGCTATCTTCGATCGATACATATCCATCCGCATCATCTATATCCTTCGGTCGTAGCATCCCAGCTATGTTTAAACCCTCCACGTATGATACTGGTTTAGGTATGAATAACGGTACTAGTATGCTATCCCCAGGCTTTAAGCTACCAGCTTCTACGGCTTCCACCCTAGAGTTATTTATAGTGAAAACTGAATGCGACGGCGTAACCGTTACCGAACGCCCATCTTCAAGCTCTATCCTGATCATAGATCCATCGTATCTATGCCTTAAGACGCTCTTCACCGGATGCCATTTTAACTCCAGCTTCTCCGGATCGAAGCTTGGAACACAGATATAATCGTTCAACTCAACTTCCCCCTCACTTTCATCCATAAAGAATCGATCTACGAATCTACCTATCTCCTCCACCCATATCTCCCCCCTATACATGTATACGATAGGCTCATAGTACGCTACGCTCATACCTGCTACGAACATATGCCCTTTAGCTATAGAGTTTAGATCTATGTATATCGGGACGTCAGTTCCCTTCAACCTACCTATAAGTATCTGGAA
>JAWCGL010000185.1:0-2668 GCA_038857155.1 Bathyarchaeia archaeon | reverse complement strand
GGAGCTATCCGTTAAACCGTATACTCTATCAGATCTAAGTAGAAGCTTATCCCTCACAATACAGAGACTATCCTACCATATAAAGCGTCTAATAGAAGCAGGTATAATCGAGTGGACGCTAGAGGATGTAGATGGACGTAGATGTAAAGTATACAGATTGAATCCTTCAGGTATACTCATACTACCACCCGGAGTGAAGCCTGTAGGTAGACTATCCTTCCATAGGATCGAAGCTATACCAGCTCTACACCCATTCATAGAAGATGGATTATTCAACGCTCTGATAGTTATAGGTAGCCCAGATCCTCATGGACGCTATGGATACGCAGCCTCAGATGGATATTCGGCTATAGATCTAGCATTATTTCTGGGATCGTTTCTGAATAAGAGCGTAGATATAGCGTATAAATTAGATACACAAGTTAAAACAGAGGATAAAAACGGTAATCTAATACTAGTTGGAGGACCTAAATCGAATATGCTAACAGATGAAGTTAACCGTTTCCTACCAGTATACTTCGAGTATTCAGAAGATCTTAAGGATTGGACTATATACTCCCCGTTATCCGGTAGAAGATACCTAGAGAAGCATATAGGACTTATAGCTAGGATAGAGAACCCCTTCTCGAAGGGTAGGGTCATCCTAGTCCTAGCTGGTAAAGGATTTAGAGGAACTAGAGCAGCTATAGTAGGTTTCATAAGGTATACGGATAAGGCTATGGAAGGGAACATGCATGATCGTAGAGTTAAATGCAGGATCGTTAGAGGTTTAGATACGGATTCAGACGGGATAATAGATGATGTAGAGTTTATAGAGTAGGAGAGGATGATACCGGTTTGCCTATAGTTACAATCCTACCAGATGGTTTAAGAATACAGGTGGATACCGAGCTGACGCTACTCGAAGCTTTGAGAAGAGCATCTATACAACTTCCAGCTATATGCGGAGGTAGAGGTATATGTGGCAAATGCAGAGTTAGGATCGTTAAAGATAGCTTAACAGCCCCCACAGAAGCTGAGAAGAAACATCTTGATAGAATGATAGACTCAGGCTTCAGACTAGCTTGCCAAGCTAAGCTGATAGGAGATACTATTGTAGATGTCATGCAGAATAGAGCTTCACTAGTAAAACAGAGACTCTCGATAATCGGATACGAACCTAGCGTAGAAGCTAAACCTGGGATTATGAAGGTCTACCTAAAGATCGATAAGCCTACGCTCGAAAACGTAAAGCCATACGAGAGTATAGTAAGAGAAGCTCTTACGAAGCTCGGGTTTAACATCTCATCGTTCTCATTAGAAGCTCTAAGAAAGCTACCTAAAGCTTTAAAGTATATGGGGATAACAGTGACAATCGATGGAGAAGAGGTGATAGATATAGATGGAGGAGATACTAGGAGCAGTCTATATGGACTTGCGATAGATCTAGGATCGACAAAGATAGCAGCATTCATAGTGGATTTATCGACAGGAGAGACTCTATACGGGGATGGGATTGTTAATCCTCAGATCGCCTATGGGGAGGATATAGTATCACGCATCTCATACATACTCGAATCTGAGGAGAATCTTGAGAAGCTAAGGATCATAGTCGTAGATGCTATAAACGATCTAGTATCGAGTATATGCCGTATGATAGGTGTAGATCAAAACTCGATATATAAGGTTACTCTAGTAGGTAATACAGCGATGCATCATATATTCTACGGTATAGATCCAACAAGTCTGGTATATTCACCATACCCAGCTGTATCCGTCCATCCTATCAAAGCTAAAGCTTCGACACTAGGTTTGAACGTTAATAAATCCGCATATATATACAGCCCACCGAATATAGCAGGCTTCGTAGGTGCAGACGCCGTAGCGGATATACTAGCTTCTAGAATATACGAATCTGATGAGTTAACCTTGCTACTAGATATAGGAACTAATACTGAGATAGTCCTAGGCGATAGAAATCTACTCCTATGCTGCTCAGCAGCTTCAGGCCCAGCTTTCGAGGGGATGGAGATAAGATACGGTATGAAGGCGGTAGAGGGAGCTATAGAAAGGGTAAAGATATCTAGCAACGGGTTGAACGTAGAGTATACGACTATAGGCTCTGTTAAACCTCGAGGGATATGCGGCTCAGGTATAATAGATGCTGTAGCTGAAATGTATCGCGTAGGTGTAATAGACTCTAGAGGAGCGATAACCGATCGTACAAGTAATCCTAGGATTAGAAGTACAGCTACTGGACGTGAATTCATACTAGCATGGTCTGAGGAGACGGCTATAGGTGAAGATATAGTTATATCACAGAGGGATGTGAGAGAGGTGCAGAAGGCGAAGGCAGCTATAGAAACCGGGTGGCTCATACTGTTAAAGCATTATGGAGCAAGAGTGGAGGATCTAAGTAAAGTTCTAGTAGCTGGAGCTTTCGGTACATATATCAATCCTGAAAGCGCGAAGATTATAGGATTAATTCCAGATATACCATCAGATAGAGTGGTATTCCTAGGTAATACCGCAGGCTCAGGTGCTAGGCTAATCCTGAAAAATAACGACGAGATGAATAAGGCTATAGATAATATCGATGCGCTTATTGTTTGGCAAATCGACCCCCGCAATACGAGCCATCTAATTCCTCCTTTAGCATCCCTGCCGCTGCTTGTGCTTGGGGTTCTTA
>JAWCGL010000184.1:0-2687 GCA_038857155.1 Bathyarchaeia archaeon | reverse complement strand
ATCTAGGTCTATGTAGCCGTATTCAGATGTAGACCATAGGATAACCTCCTCGGCTAGACGGCTAACGTTACATGCGATTATAGCTAGATCTGCAAGGGTTTCGATAGCGAAATCCCTAGAAGCTACTGCATCCATACTATTCTCCACCAACCCGTCGAATCCTAGAAGCTCAGCAGTTCTAGCTCTATCGAGCGGGAAGCCTGATCCAGCTAAAGCCGCAGCTCCTAGAGGAGACATATTAACGCGTCTATATGTCGATAGGAGGCGTTCTAGATCCCTATAGAATGCATCGAAGTATGCTAGTAGATGATGCGCTAAGGTTACCGGCTGAGCATGCTGCATATGGGTGTAACCTGGAGATAGAGAGTATACGTTCGCATCGGCTATGGATAGTATAGCCTTCATAAGATCTATCAGCGATGAAGCTACCCTAAGTATATCCTCCCTCAGAGCTATACGTATACAGGTAGCAACCTCATCGTTCCTAGATCTACCAGTATGCATCCTACCACCGACCTCCTCGCCCGTAGCCTTTATCACAGCCGTCTCGATAGCTACATGTATATCCTCCATACCCTTATCCCCAGCTACGCTATCGTAACCCCCACGCTCTATAGCCTTCAGAGCCGATAGTATCCTAGAAGCATGATCTGAAGGTATTATACCCCTCTCAGCTAACATAACGACGTGGGCGTAATCAACCATTATATCGGCTCTGAATATCCTCCTATCAGCTTTAACCGATGATGTAAACTCGGCTACCTCCCTAGGCCTAGCCTTCCTGAAGCGGCCCCTCCTAAGTATATCCTCATCCATACGGATCCCAGCGTAAAGCTATGTACGAGAGATTTAAATATTCACCGCTACCAGTTACTCCGCATCTTAAGGTGTGTAGGTTATGAATCGAAATAGATCAGATATAAGAAACTTCATACTAGTAGTCTTAGATAGCTTTAGACAGGATCATGTAAGCTACTATAATAGGGGTAGGAGAATCTTCGAGAATATACCCCCGTGTAGTACGCCTTATATCGATAAATTCGCAGAGGAGAACATAGTATTCCATAACGTATATCCTTCAGGTCTCCCTACGATACCTGTTAGATACGAGCTGCTGACAGGCATGTTCTCCCTACCCTATAGGCCTTGGCAGCCGCTACTACCCTACCCCAGGGATATAACCGCCGCGGATATACTCTCTAGGCATGGATACATCTGCAGCCTTATAACCGATACATACCATCTATTCAAGCCTGATATGAACTTCCATAGAAGCTTCCAATGCTTCAGGTGGATTAGAGGGCAGGAATACGATGCATATACATCCTCCCCTCCTAAACGTAGGGTAGAGGATTATGTGAACGAGAACTACCCTGAGGAGTGGAGGAGGCTTGTAGCGAGATACCTAGCGAATACCGATGAATTCAGATCCGAGGGGGATTACTTCCCCGCCAGGGTATTCGATGAAGCTGCTAGATGGCTTAAAGATAACCGTACCCATAGGAGTATATTCCTATGGGTGGATTGCTTCGATCCGCATGAGCCATGGGATCCACCTGAGAGGTTTGATGCATATACGGATCCATCATACGATGGCCCGAGGCTGATACTACCTATGGGTGGATACGCGGATAGATGGGCTACGAAGGAGCAGATAGACTTTATCAGAGGCTTGTATGCTGGTGAAGCATCTTTCGTAGACTACTGCTTCGGAAGATTCATAGAGGCGTTGAAGGATCTAGGATACTACGATGACTCCATCATAGTCGTTACGGCTGATCATGGCCACCCGCTCGCCGATCATGGGAAATTCCTTAAAGGACCAGATAGAATGTATAGCGAGCTCCTAAAGGTGCCGTTCATCGTGCATATACCAGGCTACAACCATAGGGATATAGATGCGCTCATCCAATTTCCAGATATCCTACCTACCGTCCTAGAGCTACTGGGGTTAGGATCTGAAGCTAGATGCATGCAGGGATCCAGCTTCATCGATGTAATCGAAGGCTCGAAAACCAGTCATAGAAGCTACACGATATCAGGAGACCATGAAGCTATAGATCGATGTATAAGGGATAAAGAATGGAGCTACGTAAAGAGACCTGAAGGGCAGCCAGACGAACTATACAACCTAGCGGAGGATCCTAGGGAGGAGAAGAACCTGATAGATGAGAGGAAGGATATAGCATTAAAGCTTGCATCACACTACGGATTATACTTCCATAGAGTTGAGAAGCCTTGGATAGTTAAAGGCCTTCAAGGCCTATACGAAACTATGTAGAGTAAACCCTGAGAAATGTTTAATACCTAGGGAAGGGAAACTACACGGTAGATATGCCCGTACTGGCATACGTATTCATAAATGCAGAAGCGGGGAGAGCCTTCAAAGTTCTTGAAGCCGTTAGGAAGATCGAAGGAGTGAAGGATGCCCATACAATCACAGGAATATATGATATAGTAGCGTTAGTAGAAGCAGCAGACCTTAAAGAACTAGGAGAGAAGATCGTAGATAGGATACAAGGTGTAAAAGGCGTAGAGAGAACGGTAACAGCAGTAGTCGTAGAATAGAACGCATAGCTACACGGATACGCTAAACCAGATAGAAAAATTTTAATCCCAGTAATGGTAAGTATTTAGTATGCTATAAAACTTAAGTAGTATTATATAGTTTTAAAAAATGGTAAGCA
>JAWCGL010000183.1:0-2688 GCA_038857155.1 Bathyarchaeia archaeon | reverse complement strand
GATGGGTGGGTATAGCTGTTTTTCAGATGTAGAGTTTGGGTTGAATTTCGCTACATATGGCTTCCCATCTTTCTCATCTCTTCTGGAATCATCTATTAGAGCTGAGCGTATAGGCTTCTATGCTATATGGGTACCAGACCATCTATTCCTCCCGGATAGGATTTATAGAGCTATCGGAGAGACTGGTGGGAGACGGGATGGGTTAGATGCATGGATAGTTTTAGCAGCTATAGCTACGGTGACTGAGAGGGTTAGGATAGGTTCCTGTGTAACGCCTATACCGTTAAGGAGTCCATCGATTCTAGCTAAGACTGTTGCGACGTTGGATAATCTTTCGAATGGACGTGTAATCTTCGGTGTAGGTGCTGGATGGTTCTCTGAGGAGTTTCAGAGTTACGGTGTAGGATGGGATAGATTCAAGGTTAGAATAGCTAAGACTATCGAAGGTATTACGGTGATTAAGAAGCTTTGGACTGAAGATTCACCTTCCTATAATGGACGGTTCTATAGGATCGTTAACGCTCCACTGTGGCCTAAACCTGTACAGAAGCCTCATCCACCTATATTCTTCGGTGGAAGGAGTGAAGCTATATTGAGAACTGCGGCTGAGATGGGGGATGGATGGATAAGCTGGGCTGTATCATCTAACGAGTTTAAGGAGAAAGTATCGGTGATTAGGGATGTAGCTAGGAGGATTGAACGTGCTCCTAACGCTGTGAAGCCTGCATGCAACCTTATCGTAAGTATCTCTGAGGATTACGATGAAGCCTATAGGATCGCTGAACACTATGCGACGAATTTCTTCGGTAAACCTCTGGATGAAGTGGGGGATTTCATAGTATATGGTGGAACTGATGACTGTATAGACGGGATAGAGAGGTTCATAGAAGCAGGTGCTGTGCATGTGGCGTTCCGTCCTATGCTTAACAGCGATATACCGAAGTTTCTCGATATATTCGAGAAGAAGATAATTCCATATTTTAAAGGATAATCATATGAGTAGCCATATCTTTCTTGAGTATTCATAGGCTTATGCTAAGTGGCTTTAGCCACCCAACTCTATATTAAGCCACCCTCTGATTCTACCTTAGACGGGGACCAGCTTCTTGGGAAAGCCGGTATATGGCTAAGATCCACCAGTATACTAGGGTTATCTTCAGTATCTTGCCGATAGTTATCGTATTGGAAGTTATCTGATGGCGGGATTGGATGGATTCTAGATGAAGAGATGCTTTATCCAGGTTAACGGTGGCTATCCTAGCTTCAAATCTATAGAGGGGTTAAGCTTTGATGAACTTTAAGTCTTTAGGGTATCTAGATGGTTGCCATGGGATGGGGGAGGGAAAAATATATAGGGGTATCTGGGTGGGAGGCTAATATCTTCCATATTCTTCTACGGCTTCTATGAGCGCTTTCAAATTCTCTGACGGTGCTTCTCTCGGTATATCTGCTACTCCTGGTGCTAGTATGAATCCTCCTCCAGGCTTCGCTCCTTCTAGGAGGCTTTTCACATACTCCTTTATCTTATCCGGGGTTTCTTGTAGTAGCATCGATGGTGGTATACCGCCCATAATGCATGTATGCCCTCCTAGGATATTCTTAGCCTTCCTCACATCTGTTTTCTCGAAGTATGCTATACCCCATCCTCTAGGTAAGTCTAATATTGTTTCAAGGTGTACGTCATGCCATCCTTCGAAGAATACAAGCGACTTTATACCTTGATTGTATAGCGTTTCTATAACCTTCCTCAGTGTAGGCCAGTAGAATTCTCTGTATAGCTTAGGTGATAGATACTCGTTTAGGTGTAAGGGTATGAATGCGTATTTAGCCCCGGCTGGTTTAAGCGATAACCCTATCTTGATTATAGGATCTACTAGAGCTTCACATGCTTGCTTAACCCTATCAGGGTATCTACGAACATCTAGTAGCACCCCGGTTGGGTATCTTAGGAAATCTCCTATGAAATCTAGGGGTGCGTATGCGAACGTAAGCGGGAGTGATGGCACACCAGCTCCGGCTAAACCTACGGCTACATCGCCTAGGAATTTAAGGAACCTAGATGCTTCCACCCCAAGCCTTATAAGGGATGCGTTAGCTTTAGCGGATCCAGGTTTCTCAAGGTTTAGGCATGATCTTGGGAGTATAACCTCGTTTACGAAGGACACCGGATCCTCCGATAGCCTGCCATACTCCTCTACATCCATAAACTGTCCTCCTATAAACTGTAGGATGCTATCCTCTGGAAGCTCCCTACCAGGCCATCTAGTATATTTATCGAGTAGAGCGTCGTGCATAGGGCCTGACCAGAATCTGACGGATGGAGCTATATCAGGATAATCTGCGAAGGCTAAAGCGAATACGAACCCTTCGGCAGCTGTGACGACCCCGAGCGAATCTACAGGGAATTCTGATACGAACCTTACAGAGGCTTCACGTGTTTTATCGTAGTTGAAGTAGAGTTCGTATCCTTTAGCGTATCTGCGTAGTATATCTCCGCATGTGAATATTAGTAGGGGAACCCTATCAGGCTCCTTAAGATCTATAGCTTTCTCTATCCTCTCCATCCTCTCCCTAGCTAATTCTTCAGGGGATCTAGATCTAGACATACCTTCAACCCTCCAAACCTATCATCTGCTTACACTTCCTCACACCTAGCATAGCGTTATCAGCCCAATCATCAGCACCGGT
>JAWCGL010000182.1:0-2689 GCA_038857155.1 Bathyarchaeia archaeon | reverse complement strand
AAGCTCTATCTAAGGAGAGGGGGATAACTTTTGAGCTAACTCCTGCAAGAGTTAAAATGGCTATGCTTCCTAAAAACGCTGAACCTATACATAACCCTATCGGGACAGCCCCAGCTGTTAAGTTGAAAGCTGGTTCCACCGTAATCTATGCTTTACCAGGCGTACCAAGCGAGATGAAAGTTATATTCGAGGAGTATATTGCTCCCGTTTTTGCTAAGATCTCTGATAGAGTATTCTTAGAGAGTTATCTATTCATCGAAAGTATGCCTGAATCTTCGCTAGCTCCGATACTAGAAGAGGCTATGGCTACCTACCCGTTCATATATGTGAAGTCTCATCCGAGAATGGAGGAAGGGCGATCGCATATAGAACTCCACATAACGATATACTCTGAAAGTAGAGAGAAAGCTGAAGCTACACTATCATCCGCCGTCGAATATCTCAGGAAAGCTATAGAGGGGAAGGGGGGAATTGTTTCCAAAAGATAGATCTATCCTTCAACCCTATCTACCGGGTTAGATCCTATAGAGGAGCATAGTGGCGGGAGAGAATCTCTCAACTCTACCTAGACGATCCTTACAGATTATCCTATAGATGTCTATAGAATTCAACCGGTTGTAATTCTTTAAACCCTCCGACCTCTAAAGCCAGGTATCTCCTTATATCTAGGCATAGATGACATTTCGATACGTATCCTTCATCTAATGGTTTGTAACCGTATCCCTCTATGGCTAGCTTATATAGTTCATCTATACCTCCAGATAAAGCCCCGAGTATCGGTTTATCGGATAGATTCACCCCTTCCTCTAATACCTCATCTATCCTTCGAATATCTCCGAGAGAGATCCCACCGCAGTATCCAGGTATGTAATTACCGTAACAATCGATATGTATATGCCACGGCCTAGTAAGCTCATCTAAGCATCGCTCGCTTAGATACGATCTAGCATTTCTCCTATCGTAGAATTTATTCAGCTTATAACATAAACGACCCATAGGAAGTATTATCCATGGATTAAATATCTCTCCGATATTATAGTTTTTGATCAAAGCCATCCTGAGATACTCTTCGAAGCTCAGCTTTCCTTCAACCCCTATATCTTCTGCTTGCCTATAGAAATATGTGTGATACACCATGACATTCTTATAGCCGAAAACCTCTAAAGCTATTTTGATACATCGCCTTACATTACTAAAATCTACGTATTCAAGCATAAATGGGTTCACGCTTACTAGGATGCCGTGAAGGCCAGCTTCCTTAAGCATCGTAAGCTTATTCCTCACAACCTCATCGAAGCTACACCAGAAGCAGTTAGTTTCCACAAAAATCGATGGTAAACCAACCTTGGAAGCTAACTCGACGTATGATAAGAGTAGCGGAAAGTTTATGAAGGGTTCACCACCCGTCAGATGGAATCCATAGTTAATATCGAGAAGCCTATCTTCCTCCCTATAAAGTGGGGAGGAGAACAATGCTAATTTCTCGATTATGAACCTGAATAGATCTCTATCCATCCATAGGTTCTCCCATCTAGGTGAACATGCATACATACAATGCCTACATTCGCTTGTACACCTATATGATAATATTATACCTGCTGATATCGGTTTCCTAGGTTTAAGCACCTTCACCTCTAGATTGATAGATACACTTTCTGGAAGAGTTTAAGTTTATCCAGAACGCGAGGTAACTCGACCGCATATATGTATGGTATATAGCGTTGTAACGTCTATCTGTTAAATCATACGGCCCGGTATCTAGGGAACATAAGATATTATGCCATAAAGTTTTATCCGAACCTGATGATATTCACCTTATCTAGACAAGATGAGACCAGCTTTCACCGTAGTGCATGGTAGATGTATAGCTGAAGTCTGGGAGGCAGCTGTCGAGGTAGTGTATCGTAGCGGAGTAGAGGTGGATACAGAGTATGGTTGTAAGGCAAAGGAGTCTACGTTGATGATGATAGTAGAAGATCCATTCTCTGAGCCTAGGATTCATCCTGGAGATGTTTATGCAGTAATCGGTTTAAAGAGCTATCTTGACGAGGTACTGGAAGGTAGGTTAGATTCGAGGGTGGCTGGTGGAAAGCTAGCCTATACCTACCATGAACGATTATTCAGCTACGGATCAGAGAGGATCGATCAGATAGGCTTCATCGTAGAGAAACTTCGAAACGCACCCTACACTAGGAGGGCTCAAGCGATAACTTGGATCCCGTCTAGGGATTTAACGATAGATTCCCCTCCATGCCTACAGAGGTTATGGTTCAAAATATACGATGGCAAACTTATACTTCAATCCGAATGGAGGAGTAGGGATCTATTCCGTGCAGCAAACATGAATATGCTAGCGATAACAGAGCTTCAGAAGATGGTGGCGGATAAGCTTGGATTGAAGGTGGGAGTATACTTTGACTTCTCGAATAGTGCTCATATCTACGATAAGTCCTACGGAGATGTGGAACGCTTCCTTAAGACGGCGTATAGACGTAGAGACGAAAGGTTTAAGGTAGATATCTTTATGATCTAAGCTCAAGACTTGTCTAGCTCGAAGATCGAGGATGCTAGATCTGTTAAGATAGCCTTTAAACCTAGAAGGATAATCATACTATCGATAGTAGGATTTATACTACTAGCAGTATTTCTCTCATCATACTCTGATCTAGAGTTATCTATAAGCTATATA
>JAWCGL010000181.1:0-2766 GCA_038857155.1 Bathyarchaeia archaeon | reverse complement strand
GAGGAAGTTGCGGATCTTAGGGAGGGTCAGAATAAGCTTTGGGAGGAGGTGAAGGGTTTGAGTTTCAATTTCAGGCAGCTTGGCAGGGCTTTAGGTATGACTTTAGAGTATTATACCGCGGCTTTCATCGAGAGGTATCTTGTCGAGAGGGGCTATCCTATCGAGAAGCTTAAGATAGGTGTCGAGGTGAATATTATGTATAAAGGTAGGAGTATCGAGGTTGATATTTTAAACGAGGATCCGTTGATCGTCGGTGAGGTTACTACGTATCTAGGCTCGGCTAAGGAGGCTGAAGGTGAGGCGGATAAGCTTCTAGAGAGGGTTAGGATAATCGAGGAGATATACGGTAGAAGCGTAGAATTGAAGATTCTAGCTGTAGCAAACCTAGTATCCGAAGCTGCTGAAGCTTTAGAGAAGCTAGCCTATAGATACGGGTTAATGATCCTAACGGGGAGAGAGGTGGAATACCCGGGTTAAGGGTATAGATGATCCCCTACGGAGACGCTGACCGACCGTTAAACCTCTAGTGATAGGGTTCTATCTAAGCTATCTAGCCTAGGATTTTCATCTTGCTATCGATAACCTCTCTTCCGAGGAGGGTGTTAGGATCGGCTGTCGATCTATCGACTGGGGGGTTAAACCTACGAGAAGTTTTGTATCTAGGGTCTAGGATGTAGAGGAGTAATACTCGAGCTTTCTAGGTGGTAGGATTAGTTTAAGGAGGATCAAATAATACATCAGAAAGTTTGAAGCTAAAGGTACTATGATAAGATTAGGTTTGGAAGGAGCCCACTATCAAAGATTGTTAAGAGACTTGAGATTACCCCCCCTTTAAGAAGTATCGGATGGAATATTTCCCTACATCGTTGTTAAACCCATTTTTCGCATGAAGCTGTCGCTCTCTCCCTCCTATTCAGCTCATCTCTAAGGCACCATAACCCTTTACGTGGATCGAGTATCACTATTCCTAGGTTTGATGCTAGGTTATCGCTTATGATAACCTCCTCCTCTCCAGGTAGGATAGTCGCTACGGCTTCAGCTCTTACCGGCTCTCTATCCTCTAGTATAAGCTCCACGTTTATACATTCCTCAAGCCTATAGCCGGAAATCCTCCCCCCTCCAGCTACACTTAAATCCTCTATCGATGCCTGTAGATTCATTAAGCTTAACGCTTCAGCCAGTTTTATCGGTATAACTAGCTGGGGCTCCTCGGCTTCAAATCCAGTATTCACCAAGGCTGAAGCGGTTATAGAATTTCTACTCCCCCTTATCCTCAGCTTCACTCTTAGAGCCAAACCTATACACCCTTAAACTCCTCATCTTACCTATTCTACCGCCTTTTACGACTTTCAACCGTATATCTGGATCTATTAAGATCCACTGTGAAATATAAACCTTCGATATGATGCGAGAAGCCCCTACCTCGATAGGAGTATCGTATCTAGATACATTGAGGTATCGAAAGAGGGGGGATAGGAAGCTCGGAGATAGGTCTGACGTTTTGATAGCCTCTCTAAGCATCCACGCCTATTTGAAAGATACTCTACCTACTGTTTGCGGAGCATCTACTAGAACTAGCGGTTCTCGTATAATCTTCTTATCCACCGCTACCCTCTCTAAACCTGCTTCAAGCTCTACCTCAGCTTACCTAACCAGCCTATCCATTAACATCGCGAACGACCTATATAGCTCTCTTATCCTCCAGCTCTAGGTAGCCAGCAGGTCTTCGCTCATGGGGGGTAGACGTGGAAGCTATGACCGGTTTTAATCACACCCTCCTAGTACTACATGAGGATATGATGCCTTCATATAGGGTGGCAGATCTATTATCCGTTATTAAGCCTATCTAGGTGTATATGTTTAGCTGGATGGTAGCCGGGTAGAGCTATCGAAGCCCATACCCTCGTAGGCGTCATCCTCGAATCCGAACGACTCGGAGCCTATCATACATGTTAAACTCGACTACGAGCTAGGATTATCCAGCCTACTAAGCCTAACCTCCTACACACCTACAGCTAGAGTACCATAAACTAGCTAGGTGGTAGATGCGTTTAGACGCTACGAGGATGCAGTTATAGAGTCTATCTCTATCGTTACTAGAAGCCTTCACATAGGCTATCCTAGTTCTGAAGAGTAGCCGAGATGGATACTAAGCTTTAACAGAGATAGAAGCCGTTAGGGGCTCCATACTAAGAGGCGTAGCCGTAAAATTCCATGGAAGGATAGAATATTCGTTCTCGCCCCCGCCATAAAGGCTAAAGTGAAGAATGCCACCCACCCTAAACCGCTACAGAGCTGGGAGCCGCATCGAAGAATATACGACCTGCAAAACCCGCATCCCGATACCGATGTAACGGTATGCATCGAGATGTATCCGGTAGCCTTCACTAAATCGAAATATTCAGATTCTAAATTTAGCATAATGTATACTCCTAGAAGCATCTGTATACATTAAGTTTATATAGAGAACTCCCAGCTATCAATATTCGGCGTGGAAAAGCCATGAATAGAAGAATGTATACCGTAACAGCATTATCCCTGATGGCTGCAGCTGTGATATTAACATCGACGTTCATAAGTGTCTTCATAAGCTTCGGTCTTCCAGCAGGTGCTGACTCCCCCGATTGGTACAGAACTGTCGAAGGTGTATTAGCTTCTGATACCTATACGCTCTACCCATATGCCAAGAAGAATCTGAAGATAGGATTTTCCAAATTCGGTGAGCTTATAAACGCTCTACCAGATCAGAAAGTTGGCCTCGAATAT
>JAWCGL010000180.1:0-2792 GCA_038857155.1 Bathyarchaeia archaeon | reverse complement strand
ATACTACTAGCCCCAATCCTTATGCTAGGTATAATGGGTAGTATACTATCGACAGCGTTCACATCGGTTAGAGAAGCTGTAGCTGGTAGGATATCTCTAGCAGTATTAGATCTAGATGGAGGTGTTTACGCATCGTATCTAATCGATATGTTGAGATCTATGAATGCCTCGATCTATACCGTAAAATCTAGGAGTATAAGTGAAGCTATACTCGAAGCTTCATCTAGAGATTTGAACATCCTCCTCATAATACCTGAAGGATTTAGCAGTAATATAACTATAGGTGTGAAAGCTAGGCTTCAAGTATACTCTGTTATCGAAGGCTTCTCCCTCCTATCGACGATACCGTCATCAGCTATCCAAGCATACATCGCTACCTATAGAGATATACTAGTATACAGTTTATTGGGGAGGGTAGCACCGGATATAGATCCAAGCTTCATATTAAACCCGGTACGCTTAGATGAATATACGGTTATCCAGGGATCCACCGTGAAGGCTCCCCCATCGATTATATTCCAGAGATTATTCAGTCAGAGTCTTATGCTACCATTCTCTATGTTCATGGTGGTGATAGTAGCTATGCAGATAGCTGCTACTAGTATGGCTAAAGAGAAGGAGGGGAAGACTTTAGAAATCCTGTTAACACTACCTATTAAACGTGTACATATACTTATGGGTAAGCTCGCAGGCTCTATACTCATAGCTATAATAGGTTCAGTTTCCTATCTATCCGGGTTCACCATATATATGAGCTCCTTCTCTCTCATACCTCAGGAGGGTTTAGCAGGGTTAGGTATACCGGTAGAATATGTTAAGATCGTGGAGATACCGGTTCAAGGATATATAGTTATGGGTATCCTACTAATCCTATCACTCATAGCTCTTCTCTCGATAGCTATAGGTTTATCAGCTCTAGCAGATGATGTTAGAAGTGCTCAAAGCCTACTAGGTATAGTATTCATACCTTTGATAATACCGTTCTTATTCACGATATTTACAGATGTAAATTCCCTACCGATAGCTCTAAGAATACTAGTGTATGCTATACCCTTATCATATCCCATCCTATCAGTAAACTCCATCCTCTCCGGAGATTACCTCACCCCGATCCTAGGTATAATCTACCTAGCCATTTTCACCTTATCCACCCTATACGTATCTGCATGGTTCTTCGAAAGCGAGAAGATACTTACAGCTAAGATTAGATTTATGAAGAAACCTAGAGTTACTGAATAATGTATGAAGGGTTAGATTTATCGGAGAGTATCGAAGCTAGGTATGACCTCAGCTATCGTAAACCCGAGTTTCGAAGATATTATCGAGCTATTCAGGAAGAGTCTAGCTGAGGGTATGGTTTTAATCCTAGTAGGGGAGTGTAGTGTAGAGTATAGGGGTAGAGGAGTTGCAAGCCTAGAATCTGGATCGCGTATAATCATAGCTAAACCAGATGGTACACTTCTTATACATGCTGCAACTAGTGTAGAACCTGTAAACTGGCAGCCTCCAGGATCGAAGCTGGAGGTGTATATAGATGATGAGAATCTAGTACTATCATCTACTAGGAGATCTCCGTATGAGAGAGTGGTAGCACGCTTTACATCAGTATCGCTGGTAGCAGTATCTAGACTTGAAGGTAAACCTAGGTTTAGAGTAGAGATAGGGGAGGAAGCGATACGTGAAGCTATATTAGCAGAACCTGGGTTGATAGAGGATGGGTTTAAACCTGTATCTATAGAGAAGCCTGTAGAATCGGGCTTCGTAGATCTATACGGTCTAGATAGGGATGGTAGGCTCGTAGTAATCGAGCTTAAAAGGGTGAAAGCAGATATAGAAGCTGTAGAGCAGCTTAAAAGCTATATAGAATCGTTGACGGATAGATGCGGGTCGATAAGAGGTGTGCTCGCCGCTCCCTCGATAACCTATAAAGCGTATATGAGGTTGAGGGAGCTTGGGTTGGAATATAGGAAGATCGATATAGCTAGATGCATAGCGATCCTAACATCTAGAAGAGGTCAACAGAAGAGGTTAGGAGAATACTATGACGGTTGAAGCTAGACTATCTGGCTCGCCGTCCTCCTCGATACTGCCTCTCCATCCTAATCATAAAGTTATTCTCGCTCCATATAGATCTGAGATAGTATGCTGGGGATCCTAGATAGCATGAATATAATTGTAGGTAGAACTATTAATATCCCTACGAGTATAGGCGTTAAAGCAAACCCAGCTACCAGCACATCCGTAAATATCGTGAACACCCTATCTCCAGCTTCAACGCCAATATAGCGTAGTGTAGGTCGAAGCAGTACTACGCCCACCAGCAACCCAACCCATAATGTTATGAAAGCCACCGGATTACCGGCGAATCTAAGAAGCTCCTCGGTATGAGGAGATCGATAGCTACATACAACTATCGATATGTAGAAGGTTAGAATAGCTATTAAGATCGAAGCTTCGGATAGCATTATTCTTCCTCTCCTTATACGATCGAGGCATCTTAATGAAGAATAGAAGACTAGTAGCCCCCAAAGGGTAACCCCAGCTGATAGGAGGATGTATACCGGGTTGATGAGCGTCGCGGTAGCTATCGTAGCTCCAAGGATCATAGCTGTCAACCCGGTGCATATCCATGCAGCTTCTCTACCTACCCCGGTCGATACACCCTTATAGAGGCTTCTCAAGTATAGAAACGAGCCGGCGAATAGCAGGAGCGAGCATGCATGAAGCATAGCAGACGCTATATGAGGGTTATAGAATAGGTTCGCTTTCAACGGATATAGAGGCTTGATATC
>JAWCGL010000179.1:0-2795 GCA_038857155.1 Bathyarchaeia archaeon | reverse complement strand
AAAGAATCCTATAGAGGATGAGCTTGATACGCCTATATTCATGGTAAATGATGCTAGCGCAGCGGCTTTAGCCGAGCATATGTTCGGCATCGGCGTTGGTCTGGCAAACCTGGTATACATAACTCTGAGTACAGGTATCGGCGGAGGAGTGATCATAGATAACAACCTCCTTAAAGGTAAGGATGGAAATGCTCATGAGGTAGGCCATATAGTCGTCGATATAGAGGAAAGGCTTATCTGCGGATGTGGTGGTAGAGGGCATTGGGAAGCTTACTGCTCAGGTTCAGGTATACCGAAGTATACAAGGCTTATAGCCGAAAGCGAGAGGGATCTATGGTCTTCAAGCCTACTATACCGGGAGACCGAAGGATACCTAGACAGGATTACGTCGAAGTATGTATACGATCTAGCTAGACGTGGAGATAGTTTTTCCGTGAAGATCGTAGAGAGTGTGGGTAGGATCAACGCTATGGGTTTCGCATCTGTGATCAACGTATACGATCCAGAGCTTATAACGGTGGGAGGATCGATAGCGTTCTACAATCCAGACCTTGTACTACCATACATAGAGAGGTGGGTTGGAAGGTATACGGTTAATAGAGTTCCACGTATAGCTATAACGCCTCTAGGCGCAGATATAGGCTTATATGGAGGTATGGCTGTAGCCGTTAGAGGTTTGAAGGGTGAAATCTAGTGTCTAGATGGACTGGGCTAACTTTATGCGTAGTAGGTTATGGGAGGGGGTCTGGTAAAACAAGGGTTGTAGAAGAGCTTACAAAGATGCTAGTCTCTAGAGGTTATAGCGTCGCTACGGTTAAGCATTGCCTCCATCCTATAGATGTAGCGGGTAAGGATACGTATAGACATAGATCTGCGGGTGCTAGGGCTACGCTAGCTATCTCTAGAGGCGAGGTTGCACTCTTCCTTGAGGATTCTAAGGATAGTCTAGATGGATATATCGATCTACTCCCATCGACAGCGTTCACATTGATAGAAGGATTCAGGAAGCTGAGCTACCCTAAGATACTCTGTATCGCGGATGAATCCCGTCTAAGCGATATAGGCTTTGATCTAAAAGATCTAGTAGCCGTGGTCGTATGTAGAGATAGCGCCGAGGTTGGCTTTATAGATAAACCTGTATTTCGTCTAAGCGATCTCAACCCTCTAGCCGATATCCTAGTAGATATGGCTCTAGCTAGGATCGAACGTATGCTTGGAGGATCTGACTGTGGTAGATGCGGTTTCGAAGATTGCGAAAGCCTCGCTTCGGCTATGCTTCGAGGAGAAGTGGACCCCCACCTATGCATACTAAGTAGAGGATCCAGGGTTGAGATAATCTCCGATGGAAAGCCTATCCAGTTGAATACCTTTACAGAGAAGATAGTCTTCTCGACACTTAAAGGTCTACTCTCATGTCTTAAAGGATTGGAAAGGTTGGATGAAGCAAACGTTAAATTTAGATTAGAGGTTTCATCGTTTCAATCTGTATCGAGATAGCTCTACGGTTAACTACGTATAACCCTAGACTTTACATAAGCAACGTTTACATCGATGTTAAACCCATGTTTCCGTTGATAGTTGAATTCCGACGATCTGGGGTCTAGGAAGAATCTATATCTTCTTATAGATGAGTTAAGTAAGCTACTAGATGCCGTTAAGGATAGGTATCTCACGGTTGTAGAGGCTTATATTAAGAATCTCCCCCCAGTACTTTCTACTATATTCTTAGGTAGAGATCTATCTAGTGTATACGATCTTACAACGATTCTAGATAACGCCGTTAAATTTTCAGTAGATTCGAAAGCTCCGATCAGGGGTTTAGCCATCCTATCCGTATACGAGCTGAGAGCTCTACTAAATGTCATACTCTCCAAATCTTCTGTAAATCCTATGGGGGATAGCGAAGCTAGAACCTATGCTTTCAAGCTTATCTCAGGTGCAGCTCCAGGGCTACTCATAGTCGTAGGCGACGATCCGTTAGCTTTGGAGAAGCTTCTATCTAGAGCTCAAAGACTCGGCTTCGTAGTATTCGTAGTATCTAGGCGATTCCGCGAGGTGCTTGATAGCGGGCTTGTGATAGATGGGAGGAGAGGGCTGATACGGTATGTATCGGATGATCCTATAGACGGACTAATATACTCTATAGGTTTAGCTGTAAGGCTTCTATCGATCTCGATCGGGTCGCTCAGTCGTGAGGATCTACCAGAATGCCTTCAGAAGAGGATACGTTTAGGTATAGTTGCACTCCTAACATCGGATAGGGTCGAAGATGTACTGGATGCTATCTCGGATCTAGGTATATGCACGGTTGTATCGTCTGATGTAAGCCGTGATATAGGTGGAGCCGTCTACGTAGATAGGGTTGAGGATATACTACCAGCGGTATGCGGTAGACTCGGTATAACGGTGGTCATGGAGGAGGAGCTTCCGATAGGTTTCAGCAGTATATATGAGGGGAAGAGCGTAAGGGATAGGGATGTATACGTAGAGTTCGGTAATGTGAAGCCATACTTCGAGCTTGTAGTATCACGTAGGCTTGAGGAGGTTGCCGATGGATATGTAGAGGTTGTAGGAGCTGATATAGACTCTATGTCTGAAGGCTCCGTACAGCCTCTAGGTATACTTGTAGAGGTAGCTGGTGTTAGGATGAAGAGTGACTATGAACCTGTGATAGAGAGGAGTATTCATAGGATAGTGAATTACGGTGAGGAGACTTGGCATGTCGGTCAGAGGGATTCCGGGTGGATAAGGATAACTAGGAGGGGCTTCGATAGAGGCTTCAGACTTAAACATCT
>JAWCGL010000178.1:0-2830 GCA_038857155.1 Bathyarchaeia archaeon | reverse complement strand
TATATCAGAGATTACATAGAGTTTGGTAGAGGTCTTGTGAGGAAGCCTCTGGTATTCGGGGTAAACTATTTCCTAAGCGATCTTAAGACGGGTGAATTCCTGAACGATCGTAGGGATAAACATGTATGGATAAAATGGGTGGAGCTACGTGTACACGGCGATGTTAAAGCTTTGAAGGCTCCCACAGGCTTGATACCTAGGTATGAGGATCTCGCTATACTATTCAAGCAGGTGTTAGGTAAGAGCTACGATTACAATGATTATAGTAGGCAGTTTACTATCCGTATACCTGAAAACCTACGTAAGATCGAACGTGTACTAGAGTTCTGGAGGACTAAAGTCCTAGATGCACCGGTAGAGCTATTCCGTATACTAGATGAGCAGGCTAAGCGTCTAATCGAATGTAGAGAACGATTCGGCGATTATGTACCACCGGATAGATTCGAAGAGGAATAGGGTGGAATCGTCACATCTCCTCTAGCCATCTTACTATAACCTCTTCATCCCTATCGGTCCAAGGCTTCATCTCCCCCTCTTCATCCTCCCAGCCGGAGAATATCCTCGACATAAGCTTCTCGTAATCGCCTCTCCCCCTATGCATAACCCTCCACCTTCTAAACGAATCCCTATTATACTCTTCAACCTCCCTATAAACCTCCATATAATCCACTATACTCCTAAGAAGGTGATCCATCTCCTCAACTCTCTCCTTACATTCACTTGCTAGATCGTTCACCTCCCATGGATCATCCTCTAAGTCGAATAGCTGTGGAGGCATACCTGCATAGGCTACATACTTCCATACACCCCTCCTCACCATGAAGATACTCGTAGCAGACGATTCACCATGATACTCGCTGAAAACCCAATCAGGCCTATTAGACTTATCTCCTCTGAGAAACGGTGAAAGACTATACCCATCCAAGCCTCCAGGATACCCAGCACTGGCTATATCCATGAACGTAGGATATAGATCTACTAGCGAAATCAGGTCATCCACTCTAACCCCACTCCTAACACCTGGACCTGAGATTATAAGCGGCACTCTAACAGACGGCTCATACATCGTATGCTTATGGGTTAATCCATGCTCCATAGCGTGATCGCCATGATCGCTAGAAAATACTATATACGTCGAATCTACGAGGCCTAGATCTTCTAAGCAGTCTAGAATCCTACCAACCATACGATCAACTTCAGATATCATAGCGAAATACGTCTTCCTAACAAGCTTTATACTATCCCTAGATAGATTGAAACGTGTAACCCATACCCTCCTGAAATACTCTATAGCCGGGTGTATACTCCTATCGGTTGGGGGGATTTCAACCCCGCTAACATCTATAAATCTAAGATACTCCTCTGAAGTTCTGTATGGTGGGTGAGGCGCGCTCAAACCTACGTATAGCATGAAAGGTTTATCGGTAGAAGCTGCATCCTTTAGCCATCCTACCGCTTCATCTACTTTCATCCAATCCCCTTCATGAACCCTCTCAACTCTGCCGGGAATTATCTTCGGAGCTTCCACCGTATGGGTTGGACGTAATAGTATCCTGTTAGGTGTTCTAGTCCATGCGCTAACCCTAGCCCTCTCAGTATGATGACCCGAGAGGTAGTCTGTCTTCCCTATAACCTTGAGGATGTACCCTGCATCCCTTAGACGATCTTCGAAGGTAGGCACCCCCTCTTCGAGGCCTTTAAAATTGTTCCAAGCTTTACATCTATACACATACATACCGCTCCATATACTAGCTCTGGAAGGTACACATAGAGGACTATTAGCGTATGCATTCCTGAATAGTACACCTTTATCTGCGAGTCTATCGAGATTCGGAGTCGCTCTACCCATAGCTGGATGATCCATACATCCCATAACCCTTCCATCCATACTATCGCATAATATGAATACTATATTCGGCTTACTAGACATGGTATACCCTCATCTGGTTATCAAGGAGAGAGACGATAAAAGCTTAAGCTTCTACCTTCGGAGAAGCATCTCGAACTAGGTATCCATACACCTACCCTATACTCTAGGTATAACTCTATATCCGTACTCCTCCCCCATCCTCCGCACCTCTATGGTTAATCCATCCTCAGCTACCACTACGTTCGGATATACCCCCTTCGCCTCATCTAGGATGGTATCTACCGTAACATACCTAGCTGATACATGTGTAAGCACTAGGAGCTTCACAGAGCTTCTCGACGCTATGTATGCAGCTTGAGCTGCGGTAGTATGTTTTTCAACCGTAGCTTTATCCGCTAGATCTTCTGTGAACGTCGCCTCATGTATAAGTATATCTACGCCTTCGGCAAGCTCCTCTACAGCTCTACAAGGTATGGTATCACCTGTATAAGCTAGCTTAAACCCTCTACGCGGAGGCCCTAGGACATCTCTAGGCTCTATGATCCTCCCATCGTCAAGCTTTATAGATTCTCCGAGTTGTAGCTTCTTCCATAGCGGGCCTCTAGGTATACCTAAAGCTATAGCTTTATCAGGGTGGAATAAACCTGGTCTATCCTTCTCTTCGAATCTATATCCATAGGATTCGCTTCCATGCTGGACTCTACGACATAAGATTCTATAAGCTCCGAAATCGTAGTATACTCCATCCTCAACCCTGAAAGTTTTAAGATCGTATGTAGGGTTTAAACCGATAGTACTCTTTATACAGTATAGGTATTCCCCGAGTCTAGATGGGCCGTAAACCTCTACAGGCGTCTTCCTATCTAAGAGGGAGAATGTTTGAAGTAGACCTGGTAGACCTAAGATATGATCTCCATGCATATGGGATATGAATATCTTTAAAGGTCTACCTGCACCTAT
>JAWCGL010000177.1:0-2835 GCA_038857155.1 Bathyarchaeia archaeon | reverse complement strand
CAATAAGATTACATATTAGGAGGGGTGATTATATAATTGAGGTAGATATTAGTCGAGAGGCTTTAAGCTATGTCTGGGCATGAGCTGAGATGGAACCCACTGCTAGGCTGCTGGATAATCGTAGCCGGGCATAGGAGGGAGAGGCCTTGGCATTCTACTTTTTGTCCCTTCTGTCCAGGTGGACATGAGACCCAAGGTGAATGGAGTGTCCTAGCTCTACCGAATCGATACCCGGCTCTATCCCTCACCCCTCCTAGAGTAGATAAGGGTGGGAAGCCGTTTATGAAGGGTGAAGCTTTAGGGGTATGCGAAGTAATCGTAGAAACGCCGTCGCATGAAGGAGATTTTCAGAATATACCGTTAGAACAGGTATCCGAGTATATACTTCTACTGGGCGAACGAACGAGGAAAATAGCGTCGAACCCGGCTATAGAGTATGTAATGCCTTTCAAGAATAAAGGTGTGCTAATCGGTGTTTCGTTAACCCACCCCCATAGCCAGATATACGCGTTCCCATTCATCCCTCCGAGGATATCTAGAGAGATAGAGTCGGCTACAGAGTATAGGAAGGTCTATGGAGGGAATATCTTCGAAGATATCGTTAGGATGGAGCTTCTAGAATCTAAGCGTATAGTGTATATCAACGATGGCTTCATGCTTCTAATGCCGTTCTACGCTATGTGGCCCTACGAGATGCATATATACCCGTTGAACGATATCAAGCTTCTCTACGAGCTCGACGAAGATTCGGCGCTTCTACTAGCTGATGCTATAAGGTTAACTACAGGTGTTTACGAGGAGCTTTTTGGATCTGAGTATGCTTACATGATGATATTCCACCAAGCACCGGTTAAACGCGTGAGCGAGGAGTATAGACTCCACGTAGAATTCTACACGCCACATCTATCTAGGGATAGGCTTAAGTACGCTGCAGGTGTGGAGTGGGGGGCATGGGTATTCACGTATGACGGTGTACCCGAGGATAGAGCTAGAGAACTAAGAGAAGCTGCTGCGAAGATCAGCGGAAAGCTAGGCTGCTTAGGACGTACAACCTAGATTTATATTACTCCGCTTACCAGCTTATAGGCGGGTACGCTATGAAGGCGATAGATGTACATGTACATTATCCTAGAGGTGGGGATCCGATAAAACGTCTCGTAGAAGGATGCGAGAAAGCGGAGATATCTATGGTTTGGCTTCAAAGCTTGGGTGGATTTAGAGGGATTGACGAGAATAAACTTATAGAGGATGCTTTCCGCGAGTATCCAGATCTATTGAGAGGCTTCGGGTTCGTACATCTAGGCGTAGATGATCCTGAAGTCGTAGATAACCTCTACTCTCGCGGATTTACAGGGTTGAAGATTATAAAGCCTTTGAAGCCCTACGATAGCGAAGAATTCTTCCCGTACTACGATAGAGCTGAGAAGTATAGGATGCCTATCCTATTCCATACAGGTATAGTAGCTAGGGATCCGTCAGATAGAGAGTATAAGGCATCCTCAGCTTTCATGCGTCCGATCTGTCTAGATAGGATCGCTAGAAGCTTCCCCAACCTGATGGTAATCGGAGCACACCTAGGTCATCCATGGTGCGATGAAGCCGCCGTACTCATGATGCATAACCCGAACTTATACTTCGATATATGCGGAGGACATACATTCTGGATAGCATTATCCTTAAAGAATAGGATACGCTACGATGCAGATCCGAACAGACTACTATACGCTACAGATACAACCCCAGAAAACTTTCTACGATACAAAAACTTCTGGGAGGTCGCCCTTCCACAGATAGGGTTTACAAAAGATGAAATACAAAATATATTCTACGGTAATGCCGAAAAAATATTAAAAAATATTAAAGGATAATACTCTAATTTATTTCCCTCTAGATCATAGTTAGGGTTGTCGCGAATCCTGAAGCTACGCCTAGTAGTATCGCTATAGATACCGAGGCAGACATACCTATAGCGAAAGGCATAGCTACATCCTCGTATAGCTTTGCCCCTCCCAACCTCATAACGACGACTTTAGCTATGTATGCTATTATCGCAGGGAACCATAGCGCTGCCTGGAATATACCTAGACCTAAAGCTGTTCCAGGTGCGTTAACAGGGAACCATGGATATCTAGCTGATAACGCGTAAACTATCGATACTATTATGAATCCTATGGAGAATAGTATCCACTGGTTAGCGGTAGGCTTTACAGTTATACCCTGCCTCCAATAATCCCCGACGACGGCAACAGCTCTATATGTAGGTCCCCTTTGATAATGGTTATGCGGTGCACCTGTATAGTTGAACGTCGAGAGGTTCAAAGCTCCGAAGCTATGCCACATCTGAGTTATCACGAACATAGATAGGATAACGCCTAGTACCGTAGCGATGAGCCCAGCAACAAATATATACTTCGAGTGGACGCCTTCCAAGGATCCGATCTTATAAGACTCTATTATGGACGCCATCGGCGCAGATTTTATAACACTGGTAAACCATGGATAATCAGCTCTCAGTACCAGATATCTCTTCTGTAGATCGTCGATGAAGAATGGCGATGAAGCATCGGCTAAGAACCAGCCTACTAGGGTTGAATTCCAGTAGTGTGCAAACCTCTGCTCATTCCAGAGATCCTCGAATATAAGCCCTGCATCCCCTGCAACCCTCGCTCTCCCCACCCAGTATAAACCGTTCACTACAACCCAGAGTAGACCCCACGCCATAGGTAGATAGCCTAGACTCGAACTCCACCATGTAGCTATATACGCTAGTAGAAATACTATGAAGCCTAATAGCATATACCTAAACTTCAACGGCTCCCTAGCTTCAACCTCCGG
>JAWCGL010000176.1:0-2861 GCA_038857155.1 Bathyarchaeia archaeon | reverse complement strand
CCTAGTACTTAGAGCAGATTATCCATGGTGGTGGAGCCCTGTAGCTAGGGGTGCGCCGAGCCTAACCCTTATGGAGGCATACAAGATAGGATCTATGGAAGGTTTACATTCCAAGTATATATTCCTTGGAGGGGTAGTAGCTACAGTGATAGGTGTAGCCGTAGGATACCCTGTTATAGTGTGGATGTGGCACCGCTTCGGAGCGTTAAACCTAGCGGTATTCAACTATACAGGAGCACCAAATAACTACTTACAGAGGGGCCCGACATACGCTTCTGCAGCGACGTATGTAGCCTACTGGCGTTCATGGGCTCCACCGGTAGTAGGCCAGTGGATACTATTCGCTATAGGGTTCGCTATAACATCGATAACCTATATAATGCATGCCAGATACCCATGGTTCCCGCTTAACCCTGCAGGAGTAACGATGGGGTTAGGCTGGATGTACTATAACGTCCTAGTACCCAGCATAATAGCGTATATAGCTAAGCTTATAGTCATGAGGATAGGTGGAGCAAAACTGTATGAAGATGTAGCTCTACCATTCGCTATAGGGATGACAGCATCTATAACCTTGGCGATATTCATAACTAGCGCTCATTACGCGGCTACGACGATCGCGACGATGTAGCAGCAATCTGATATCCATCCCCTCTTTTCTTTTATCCATCCCTGCATAGACAGGTTTATATAGCTACTCACCGAAACTATGCTAGCTGGTATGAAGGGTAGATCGAGAGCTGAAGCATCTCTCCTTCTTGAGGAGCCTGATATACTTCCTATAGGTAGCTTCGGCGTAACTCCTCCTATAACCGCTAGGATTATAGGTCGTACACCATACTATAGGAATACGCCTCTATGCTGGGATGCTATAGCTGAGGGTAAGGTCGACTATGTGAATCGTAGGATAGCTGAGGATCAGCTGGATCTCTACAGGAAGCTTAAGGTTGAGTGGATCAGAGTCTATCCGAACGCATATACTAGGAGTACTAAGGTGGAGAAGGTTGGGGAGAATGTATGGAGGGTTAACGGCGCCCTCAGGAGGTGGGTTCCGCAGACGAATATGGATTGGCCCCTAGAGAAGGGGAAGCCTAGATCCGATGAGGATGTTATAACCCTAATAGAGGCGAGGATCAAGCATGGACCTAAACCTGAGGAGATAGTTGATGAGACCATAGATGATAGCTATCTCTACCCTGTAAAGCTGTTGAAGAGGGAGCTTGGCGATCAAGCTCTAATCTTCGGAGGGGCATCAGGTACGATCGGAGGGGAGGATGTAGATCTTCTCAGATGGCTCTACAGGTATCCAGACTTCGTCAAGAGGTATCTACGCTACCGGACCGATATAGCTATAGAATCCGCTAAACGTCAGATAGAAGCAGGCGCTGATGGTATAGTTAACGGAGCCGACTATGCCTATAAGAACGGGCCTTTCATGTCGCCTAAGATATTCAAGGAGATCATACTCCCAGAGCTTAGGAGGGAGGTTCATGCATTCAAGAGGATGGGTGCATTCGTAGTCTTACACTCTGACGGAAATATAAAGCCGTTACTAGAATATATAATCGAATCAGGTGTGGATGGAGCTCAATCCCTAGATCCGCAAGCGGGTATAGATATAGGTGAGATCAAGGAGCTATACGGTGATAAGATATGCTTATTAGGCAACATATGTCTACGTACGCTAAATATAGGCTCGCTTGAAGATGTAGCTAGAGAGACGTTGGAATGTATAAGGAAGGCTTCACCTGGAGGAGGACATATACTAACGACAGCTAACGTAGTAGATGTCGGGGTGAAATTCGAAAACTTCATGAAAATGATAGAAGTAGCTAGAAAGTATGGAAGGTATCGTGCCTAGATCATACTCCGGTCGTAGAAGGGTAGAAGATAGATACATAACTATCAACTTATCTCCATAACCATCCTATACATACCTCTATCGATCAACTGTTTAAACTCCTCTTCTGTCGATATCTTAACATCCAGTTGCACATCTACCGGTAACCCCAACTCCTCAGCTCTTCCCTTTATAGCGACGATATTATCCAAACTCTTACATGAAGGGTCATCTACAACTACGACTACATCTATATCGCTTAATACTGTTAACCTATCCTCAGCAGCACCACCGACCACATATACACGTAGGCATTTACCTCCTAGGGTATCCCTACAAGCTTTAACGATAACACCTCTATAATCCATCCACCTCTTAAGCTTAAGATACCTTTCTAAAGCATATCTAGCCCAACCTTCCCTCGACATCCTTCAACACCTCGAAAGCTCTCCTAGCGATTTCGATACATCGCTCAGCCTGCCTTTCCCCATAAGATATACTACCATACCTAGCCATAATATAGCTTTCCTCCAGAAGATCTAGGATATCGCGATTATCAGCGGTAAACCTACCTACCAGGGATGCTACATCCTCTCTCCCAGCATCCATAAGCAGATTCCTCAATCTTGAAAGAAGAACTTTAGAACCATGTATACGAGGAGCCTCCCCAAAATACCTATAGAGTACGGCCCTCACCGCTAGCTGAATAGCCTCCTCAGCGTTAAAGCAAGCCCCGTCATAATCACTCTCAGAATAATCCCTCAAAGCTCTAACCAAAAACCTCTCAGCACGATACCAGAGAAGCCTACAATACTCACCACTCATCTCGATAGAAAGCTACCCTAACCAGATCTTATAAAGCTAGATACACCCCATCTTATCCATCCATTAACTTATAGAATTCCTATATATTCCTCACCCCCTAAACCAATAGATTCAAATTTAAAAGTTGTTCTAGCCTAAATATACTACTTACTAAAAGATCTACCCTAATATACGCTATTAGATCAGCTGATTAGTA
>JAWCGL010000175.1:0-2885 GCA_038857155.1 Bathyarchaeia archaeon | reverse complement strand
CTCTAAGCCTATCCTATAGTTGAGGAAGCTATAAGCTCTACAAACTCCATAGTCTTAACAGCATCATCGAAGCTAGTCTCAGGCTCCACGTCATTCTTTATACAATCTATGAAATATCTATTTTCCTGAAGGAATCCATATGTTATATGGAAATCTCTGATACCGCCGACTAAATCTAGGTTTCTTAGAATCTCGATTTCTCCATAAGGTTTATCTTCTCTAAGAATATATGCTACCTGCTTCTCAGGAGGATCTAATGGTAGGTCAACCATAGCCCATATACCTTTAGAATGCATCTCGAAATAGTGGATCCTACCTCCAGATGAGTAGTTTGAGTATAGATGACCTACACATCCACTATCAAACACTATTAGAGCGTTAAAGCTATTCGGATAATCAACATAGAACTTCGATACATAGCTAGAAACCTTTACAGGTTCACCTCCCATAAACCTCAACGCATCTACAGCATGAATAACATCTGCAACTAGATAGCTTACAGAACCCCAAGGCTGAGGCTCGTTTAGGGCATTCTTATGGAAGACTGCTAGACAATGCGTTATCTTCCCATACTCCTCTACTATACTCTTAGCCTTCCTAAATACTGGTATAAACCTCCTATTAAATCCAACCATACCTTTACACCCATACTTCCTAGCTGCTTTAGCCATCATCCTGGTTTCAGATGATGAAACTCCAGGAGGCTTCTCTATGAATACACTTAACCCACGTTTAAGACATTCGATAACTATGGAGGTCATAGGTTCAGCATCGGCGTAGAAGCCTACAGGTATCGGAGACATAACAACGTAGACAGCATCTAGAGATACTGTATCTAGCATATCCCTATAACGTTTAAACCTATATTCTATACCGTACAGGTCCCCTATAGATCTAAGCCTCTCCTCATTGAGATCGCATATAGCTTTCAACTCTACATCAGGAAAGCTGGCGAGAGAAGGGTAATGTACCCTAGTCGCATGCCGACCAGCACCTATAAACCCTACTCTAACCCTATCGCACAAAGCTATACCTCCACCTCGCTTATAGGATGATCAACTATGGATATATATAGAAGATGGATTACGATAACCGGCATACCTATTATCAACAATAGCTGCCTAGCATCAGCCTTCCACACCGTACTACTAACTAGATATAATACTTCTAATATATTCTACTCCATCCCTAACTTCCTTATCAACGTCTTCAAACGAGACAAGTTTATGTTTAACATATCTAGGTGAACATATCTCGTATGATACATATCTATCATAACCTATATCTCTAAGCGTATTTATGAATGGTTTCGCTATCCTACCGAATAACCCTGTACCTAGCGGTACTCTTTCTAGCCTTGTAGCTCTTATAGCCGATCCTCCACCACCTTGTATCCATATGAATTTTCCACTCCTCTCGATCGAATCTCCTACATGTACATGTACAAGTATATCCCTAACCCTATGATAAATCCTTCGTAAATCTTCTTCGATGTTATCAGAGTATGGATCTACATCGCCAGTCCATAAGAGTAGTTCTGGATCTATACATGCCTTAAGGTTTGATGATCCAACCTCATCTATCATGGATAATACATCCTCGTAGGATTCTATTATAGGTGGATGATTTTGTAGAGCTAGGATTACATCATACTCCTCTGCGAATCTAGAAGCCTCCTTCAATCCATCCCTACATAGCTCCCACTGCCTCCAGTATGGTATACTCGGATCTACATCTCTCATCCCCGCTGCGAAAACTCTAACCGTTTTTACATCTAAATCCGATGCAAGTTTAATAACTTCCTTAGCGTATAATATGTTAAGCTCCCTTCTAAACTCGTCTGGCCCCGAGAAATCGGTGTAGGATGCTAGGACCGGTATCTCCACGTTATATGATGAAGCCTCCTCCACTATCCTACGCCTAGTTTTCGAATCTAGATCTATAGGAGATGCATGAGGTCTCTTAGCCATAAGCTCTACTCCATCATACCCATACTTAGCGACTCTAGCTATAACCTCCTCGATACTTAGAGGCTTACCTATATAGAAGAATCCTGAATAGCTTACAGAGTGGAGGGATACCTTCATATCATCTTCTAAACTATATTCTACGATCTATTAAAGATAGCTAGTATACGATCCCCATCCTCCTCAGTACATCTACTACATACTTCTCAGCTTCATCTACGATCCTCTTGAATAGATCCTCCCCATCCTCTCTAGATGCTCTACTAGGCTCCCCCCATACACCTGTAGGCGTTAATTCATCCATAGGCATGTAATCTAGGAAATCCCTAGTAGCTCTAGGTTTATAATCCCCCTGCAGCCCGCCGACTAGATCCGGCTTCAAGTATAGCATTAAGGATGTTTCATGAAAACCTGCATGTATATCCTCGGCATATCTAGAACCGAAGTACATACCACCTAAATCTACAAGTACTGCTAAAGGTTTTCTACCAAATCTATGATTCATCTCTCTAACTATACTTTTAAGATTATAGTTTCCTCCATGCCCATTAACTATTACTAAAGCTTTGAATCCATGAGCCCTAAGCGATAGAGCTATATCCCTTAGTAGGAAGTATAATGTAGAAGGCTTAAGCCATATAGTAGATGTATAATTGCTATGCTCTATAGAGCAACTGTAGGGTATGGGTGGTAGTAGGAGCCCCCCTATCCTACTAGTTAAAGCTCTACCAACCTCGTAGGCTATAATTGTGTCAGTAGATACCGGTAGGTGTAGACCATGCTGCTCCATAGAGCCTATAGGTTGTACAGCTATAGCTGGTTTAACCCTAGATATATCTAGCTCACTATTCTCATACGAAAGCATAGGATAACGTTTACCTTTCAGGTATAATAAAACTAACCTAGGATTACGTAGTC
>JAWCGL010000174.1:0-2903 GCA_038857155.1 Bathyarchaeia archaeon | reverse complement strand
CACCACCGCTGAGGTGATAGTCTCTAGGAAGATAACCTGGTTCATCATTGATACTAAAGCTATCGTAATAGCCCCGATGATCAACGCGAGACCATAGTTCACGCGTCTAGCAACCAGTAAGACGACGACTATAAGCGGGATAGCTATGAGTAGCAGGGGGAGCATAACCTGTCTAAGCAGATTATGCTTCCTATAAAATTTAGCTGTAGGAGTATCTCGGAAGGATTCAAGGTTTACACGTCTACTACATCTATCTCCCAGTTTATACCGCTACTCTATCCTTATGGCACTCTCAGTTTTATGTAGAGTCTATCCATATAGATGCAGAGGGATATTCTCTTCGAATATGTCGTATAAACCTTTATAGAATACGGTGTGGCTGTAAGTAGTGATCCGATTTGACAGCGCCCTTCATACGCGAAGTGGTATTAGAGAATTTTATGAGTTACGAGTATGCTAGGATTAAGCTTGCATCCGGTTTAAACCTTGTATGCGGGCCGAACGGCTCTGGGAAGTCGTCGATACTCCTAGGTATATCTGTAGCTTTAGGTCAAACTTATACTGAGAGAGCTAGGAGGCTTAGCGACCTTATAAGATGGGGTAGCGATATAGCGCGTATAACTTTAATCTTCGATAATAGCGGCGAGGGTAGAGCTAAGCCTTTCCCCTCTATTAGATCCTCCACCTTATCTTTATCTAGGATACTCAGGAAGGATGGAACGTATAGCTTCTATATATTAGGCGAGGAGAAGCCTAAATCGGAGGTTGTAGAGCTTCTAAGCAAAGTGGGGTTGGATCCGGATAATCCATTCATAATAATGCATCAAGGTACGATAGAAGAATTCGTAGCTATGTATCCGGAGGAGAAGCTTAAGCTTCTAGAGAAGGCTGTGGGCTTCGAGGATTATCGGAGAAATATACTTGAGGCTAGGGGTAAGCTTTCTAAAGTTCTATCAGAGGAGAAGCTTCTCCGCGAGAGGATAGCCGACGCTGAATCCACCTTAGAATACTGGCGTAGAGAGTATGAGAAGCTCATACAGTATAGGAAGCTTAGGGAGAGGGAGGGAGAGCTTAGACTAGAGTTTTCATGGGCTAAGATACTCGACCTCGAAGGTAAGCTGATTAAGCTATCGAATAGGGTTGAATATTGTAGTCGAAGGATATCGAAGCTTGAGAAGATAAGCTCTGATGCTAGATCTAAGATAGTAGATATGGAGAGGGTTTTCGAAGCTGTGATCTTCGAGGAAGATCGATTATTCGAAAGAATCGTATCCTCTGAGAAGCTTCTATCGACGCTATCAGAGGATCTACGTATACTCGAAGCATACAGGGGTAGGCTACCAGTTGAATTCGAAGTTGAGGTTAGAGGTAGCATCGTAGATATAGGAAGGGTTGAATCGGATCTAAAGGATATGTATAGAACCTACAGTGGGTTAAGGGTTAGAGAGCGTGATACATTCGAACGGTATGCGGAGCTGAGGGTTGAGGAAGCATTAGCTTCATCCGAGATAGCTAGACTCTTAGAGGAGAGGAAGCACATAGAGTCTAGGATATCTGAGCTGAAATCTAAGGTTGAATCTATGTTATCCGAAGTCGGCGGGCCATCGTCTAAGCCTTCTACCGTTAGGAGTCTAGCCGAGATAGAGGAGGAGCTGAAAAGCGTAGAGGCTAGGATTAGGGCTTTAGGATCTGTCTCTGAAGATATAGCTTCCATGTATGAGAAGTATAGAGGTGTATACGATGAGCTGAAATCTAGGCTTGAGATACTCTCGGAGAATAAGAATCTACTCCTACGCGAATTGGATGAAAGGGTTAAGGTTTGGAGGGAGGCTCTAGAGAAGCTGTTGGAGAATGTGAATAAAGAGTTTCAATCTATACTCGGAGAGTTCGGCTATACAGGGTATGCTAGATTATCGAATCCGTATGATATCGATAGGAGCGGTGTCGAGATATATATGGGAATACCAGGTATGGATCCAGTACCTCTTAACAACCTTACCCAGAGTGGTGGTGAAAGGAGTCTAGCCGTATCCACATTCCTCATAGCGCTTCAGCAGTATGTGAAAAGCCCGTTTAGAGCTTTAGATGAATATGATGTGCACATGGATCCTGCAAATAGGGAAGCTGTCTTCAAGCATATCGTCGGGCGTCTATCCGGTAGGCAGAAGATCCAGTATATAGTTATAACGCCGAACCCGCTACCGGTAGCGGCTAAAGCTACTAACGTTATAGTAGTACAGAAAGTGGGAGGTAGATCTAAGGTTGGGAAGATCGAAGCCTATATCGAAGCGTAGGATAGTGGCTGCTAAGAGGGAGGTCGAGAAGCTTATAGCACAGTGTAGGCTTACGGTTAAACGTGGAGCCGACCCATTCCAGGTAGATGTGAAGGAGTCTTTAGGTACGCTTAGAAGCTTCATCGAATCAGCTTCAAGCTTAGATGATATACGCTTGGATGGCGAAGCTTTATACGGTCTATCCACGATAGTCGAATCTCAGGATAAATGGATCCAATTTAGATCTAGTAGACTCTTCGTAGATCCTTTATTCGTAGAATCTAGAGTTAAAGATGCTTCGAGTAAGACGCTGGCGCGTATACTCGTATCATGCTGGACTCCTACAGCGTCCATCGATACGTTAACCCAGCCGGCGTTAGATCTAGCCATAGATTACTGGAATAGGTTGAAGCCTTTAAAGGGTAGATGGGGTAAGTTTTCGAGAAGCTCTACAGAATATTTAAGTCTATCGTTCGATGAAGCCTCTAGGCTGGGTCTACTCTACGATAAGGAGTTCGATGAACTTCTATCAGGTATCGAAGGCTATGTTAAACAGCTCTTATCGGTTAAAGGCAGGGTCGAGTATAGCGAGATAATCAGTGGGGGGAGTTGGGTTGAAACAGTTACTAG
>JAWCGL010000173.1:0-2907 GCA_038857155.1 Bathyarchaeia archaeon | reverse complement strand
ATATGGGTAGGCTTAGCAAAGCTCTATCGCAGATAGGCTTATCTGATCGAGAAGATTAGAACAGCTTGATTTATAGCGAATCATCTAAAGATGGGGATCTAGGTATTGCACGGCTGCATCAGGATACTTTTAGACTTCGTCTACCGTATGCTAAGCTGTATACTATCGATATCTCATCTCATGAACTCTAGGGGGTTTATATATGTGTCTATAGACGAGGTTCCACTTGATGGATATGAAGAGGAGGGTGGTAGTTCTAGGTCTCATCTTTCTAGTTTTCCTCATCCTCGCTTACTTTGAGAATAACCTCTTCCTAGGATATATAGGAAAGATTTTCGCCCACCCTATCCTTACGATCACGGTAATATTCTTCCATAACGTAATCGCATCCTCCCTCATAGTACTCGGTATGAATTTCTACATCGAGTTCACAAGAATCCTACCTCGAGCTACATATAAGGAGTATATGGTGCTCGAAAAGCCACGCCTATTCTCTGCCATATTCACAATCTTCATAATGGCTATGAGTATCTTTAGGATTGTAGCTTTCCTAAATGGAGGGTTAGCTTATGGTATGGTTGTATCGATTATAGCAGCAGCCCTACCTCATAGCTTTATCGAAGCATACAGCATATATAACGCCATATACAAGGTTCTCACGAAGAGATTAACGATAAAAGCTTTAGCAGCGATATATCTACTCCTCCTATCGGCAGCGGTACTCGAAGTAATATCCATGCAAGCCTTATCCTTGTTTAAGATCCCCGTATCTAATCCAACAGTGTAGAGCGAGATATTTCGTAGCTTAGTCGATGAGGAGGTATTCGTAGGTTTGGCGTTCACTAGAAGTGATATAGTAGCGGTAGTCTGTAGGGCGAGCTACGTACCCAGCGGACTTGGAATAACGATCTAGATGGCAACTCTCTACGATCTATTATTCCTCTTCTACTCGTAGAGGTCTGCAGCCAGGTCTACGATACCATCTAATGGATCAGAGAGTAGAGCCTAATCTATAGATACCTGCTATCCAGAGCTGCGATGGTTATGATCGATACTGGGCTAGAATACTACTACGCCTTTTATGTATCCTTCAGGTTTCTCCGATGCTATCTTGAATGCTTCCTGAGCTTCTGTATAGTGGAATCTATGGGTTATCAGAGGCTTCTGATCGAATACACCTCTCCTTAGGAGTCCCATAGCGTCATGGAAATCTTTATTAAAATCTCTAGAGGAAGCGGGTGATGTATTCAGTATCTTAAGCCCTTGGGTATGCCATAAGCTTGTCGGTACGATCTCATCTTCTACATGCCATCCGAATAGTACCAGTTTACCTCCAGCACGTAGGAGATCCGTAGCCGTACGTATGGTTCCTGATGCTCCTGAAGCTTCTATGACTACATCTACATCTCCACCAGCGATTCTACGAACCTCCTCTACGACATCAGCTTCTCTCGCGTTCACCGTATAGTCTACACCGAAGGATTCTGCTAACTTAAGCCTATCCTCCTTCACGTCTACGGCTATCAATCCTCCTAGGATATTCTTAGGTAAAGCTTGTACTATTAGTAGACCCATATACCCGCATCCGATTATGCATATATCATCCCCAGCTTCCAGTTCTGAACATCTGATAGCGTTAACTACGCATGCAAGAGGTTCAGATATCCAGTATACCATATCCTCATCCTTAACGTAATCGGGTATCCTTTCGATGTTTCGAACACTAGTTTTATAGTATTCTGCGAAGGCTGGCCCGCCGATAGTAGTAACCCTATCTCCGATATCGATACCAACTACATCCTCACCTAAAGCCGATACGATGCCTACACCTTCGTGGCCAGCAACCCTACCACCGGGAAGTTTACCCATGAACATATTAACTTCACTCATACATATACCGCAGGCTCTCGTTTCCACTAGAACCTCCTCTCTACCAGGCTTCTCAACCTCGATATCTACGATCTCAGCTTTACCTTTAGAGATACGTATAGCCTTCAAAGCTAGATAGGTTAGATGTAGTTTGAAGTATTAACTATTCCCCTAAAGCGTATCATAGCTAAAGGTTCATGAATATCATAGCATGGGTATACTGTTACCCATCTATCAAGTTTATTAATGAGACCTACTGTTAGACCTAGATCTTCTAGTATTGCGTACTAGAAGATTAGCGTTAACGATATATATGTCTGCGATATATGCTGCGTTAAGCTATCTACCAGGCTTCCCAGTAGTAGGAGCTGAGAGCGTTAAAATAGGTTTTATCTCCGGTATAGCTCCTATATTCGGATTCCTCTTAGGTCCATGGCTAGGCTTCCTATCATGCTTTATAGGCGCGTCTATAAACCGTATACTATCAGGTGCAAATCCATTCCAGTGGCTTACACTACCTACTACACCGATCTCAGCGTTTACAGCCGGAGCGCTTGTCAGAGTATACTTCAAGAACATGAAAGGCTGGCATATCTCAGCATCTATCTTAACCATTCTTATAGCTATATGGTATCTCACACCTATAGGTAGAGCTATACTATACTTCCCGATCCTACATTGGATCGCACTCATCCTAGCGATACTTTTCAGAAATAAGCTACCCATGATCTACAGAGATATAGGTAGGGTTAGGCTAACTATCTATATAGCTGTCGTAAGCTTCTCAGCTACTATGACTGCACATATGTATGGGACGCTCATATTCATACTTTCGACCTATCTGCTGATACTGAAGGTACAGGATCTAACCTCACTCCTAACATCGCTTATACCGGTAGTAGCTGTCGAGAGATTAACGTTCACAGCTATAGCTACGATCCTGGGAGCACCTATAATCCTAGTTTTAAGAAAACATATGGACATAGACAGTCTTCGAACGACCCACAGTATATAGCTGATTGGATATACGAGAAAGTT
>JAWCGL010000172.1:0-2919 GCA_038857155.1 Bathyarchaeia archaeon | reverse complement strand
CGCCGAGTTTTATCGATGAGGATACGCTCGTATTCGTCCTAAGCTATTCAGGCGATACCGAGGAAGCTCTAAGTATAGCTTATAGATCCTTTAAGCTTGGGGCTAGAGTGGTAGGCTTAAGCTCCGGAGGCCTATTAGAAGAGCTATGCTATAATCTAGGCGTGCCTCATATAAAGGTGCCTAGAGGGTATCAGCCTAGGGCAGCTTTAGGTGTTATGCTATCTTCGACGTTAGCCTTCCTAGAGGCTAATATATTGGGGTATAGTAAGTTTATGGATGAACTCGAAGATGCTATAGAAGTTTTAGAAGCACTCAGAGATAGGTTAGCTCCATCTGTACCTCCTGAGGAGGGGAATATAGCTAAGCAGATAGCCTGTAAAGTACTAGGTAAGTTACCTGTGGTTTATGGTTGGGAGTCTATAGGCTCGGTAGCGTTCAGGTGGAGGACTCAGTTCAACGAGAATAGTAAGGTTTATGCTGTCGACGCTACTATACCTGAAGCCCATCATAACGAGGTGGTAGCATACCAGGATAACGGATTCCTACCAAGCGGTGTCGCGGTTATACTTCTCAGATCTATGTTGGAGCCTGAAGAGGTTAAGGTTAGGATGGAGATCACTAGACAGCTTCTACATGGTAGGATTCCAGATTTGATAGAGGTTTGGGGTAGCGGTTCATCTAGATTAGCCTGTATAGCTAGCCTAGTATATATAGGGGATATGGCTTCCCTATATCTAGCTGAGCTTCGAGGAGTAGATCCTGGAGATATATCTATCATAAATAGGCTTAAAGCAGAGCTTGATGTAAGGCTTAAATTCAAGGAGAAGCTTAGAATGTTGATGAGTAGATGAGGGGTTGATATGGGTGGATTCAGGTTTCTAGAGCATCTAGCCGACGCCTATATAGAGGCTTATGGTGGGAGCTATGAGGAATGCTACGGAAACGCTGGTTTAGCTCTCTTCGAAGTTATAACCGATATAAGTTTAGTCGAACCTAGGGAGGAGAGGATAGTGGAAGCTGAGGGGGAGGATCTAGAAGCACTACTATACGATTGGCTTGAGAAGCTACTCATAATGGTAGATGTAGATGGATTTTTAGCCTCTAAGATAGATGTGGAGTATATCAGGAGAGAGGGGGACACGTATAGGCTTAGAGCACATATCTCGGGAGAAACCTACGATCCAGGAAGACATGTATCGAAGACTAGCGTTAAAGCCGTAACCTACCATCAAATGAAAGTTTACAAGGATGAAGAAGGAATTAAGACCCGGTTTATACTAGATCTATGAATATATCCTTTCAGCTTATCAACAAGGCTACATATCTAAGCTAAGCCTAGGTTAAATCCCTGGTGAATAGACATACATCAACTCTATATACCTACATGCTACCAGTAAGATCTAGGATCTTTCTGATCTTAGTTATCTTGTAACGGTATAATTGAGATTAGGGAGAGCCAGACTTGTAGCTGTATACGATAGAATAAAGGATCTGGTTATGAGCGATAACCATAGGAGATAACCTTAGAGAGATTCAAGTATGGAAAAGCGTATCCTATGCAAAAAGCCTATAGCTTTAATAGCAGGTAGAGTCGATAAAATTGCAGAGAAGATTAAAATTGAATGTAGCGCTTCAATATAAGAGGCAACGTTATATTGGTTGGAGCTAAACAGATCATAGATCTTAGAAGCGATCGAAATGGATACCCGAAGGATGCAAAGAGTTCAGATCTAAAACAGATTCATGAGGTAGAGAGCTACAAAGTTCTTATAGAGGGTAGTATGAGAAAAATGAAGAGTGGAGATTCGATTATACCTGAAGAGCCTTCAAAATAGGTTGAAAGCATAGGTACCATCCTAACTTCAAAGAAAAGCCAGCAATAGATAAGATACACTACTAGTTATGGAGGTGGACGCAGGATCTACTACCCGGCTTTCCATATACAGATTGAGGCTAAAGAATAAATCCCTGAAGATCTAGAACTAAATTAAGTAGAGAGCCTCGGTAGCTCAGCTAGGTAGAGCAGCAGCCTCGTAAGCTGCGGGTCGCGGGTTCGAATCCCGCCCGAGGCTCTATTTAAGTTTCTAGAACATTTAGATACACTGTTTAAGTATACCGATGAGGATATTTAGATAACGAGAGATATTATTATATATAAGTGAAGAGCATTTCGAATAACTTAGAGAAGTTGTAACATCTTTCTTTCAGGATTGGAGGTTTCTAGTAGAAGGATATAGAATAGTAGAGTTTGATTACATTTCATTTTATACTTTTAACTTTCTATCTAAATATGAATGTGAATAAAATATTACGCTATGAAGATTATTTCTAGAATGTATAATGCTATGGTTAGTGCTATTATAGCTAATCCATGTATTTTCTTAATGTTTTTAAAGTATTCATTTATGATTAAGACTAAAATTATTACAAGTACCATGAATGGTATAGTAAAGATTATATCTCTTAGAGTAACTTCTGGTTGAGCTATCAAACCTATTATACCTAGCACTAATGTTATCGTTACTATATTATCTCCTATAACATTTCCGAAGGCTATATCGTATTCATCCTTGAACGCTGCGGTTACAGAGACAGCTATTTCTGGAATTATACATCCTAATGATAATATATTCATACCAACATATAGGTGACTTAACCTTAAGGTATCTGCTATAACCATAGCACCGTATACTAGCATGTATGCACCGGTTACAAGGATTAAACCATAAGCTATCATCATAGCTAGATTTCTGATAGCTTCATATCCATGTCTACATCCTCCATTAGCAAGTAATTCACTCCTATTAATCAATCTCATAGAGCGGTATAGGTAGATAGGGTATGCCAGTAGGAATATGGATGATATCCATGCAGTTAACCTATATGTTAGGAGTAGGAGTAAAGTAAGAGTGATGGATA
>JAWCGL010000171.1:0-2964 GCA_038857155.1 Bathyarchaeia archaeon | reverse complement strand
TGTTAGCATAAGCTATCAGCCCATACCTACTTACGAGGCCGTAGGTAGGTTTCAACCCGACTACACCGCAGAATGAAGCTGGGCATCTTATAGATCCACCTGTATCTGATCCTAGAGCTAGATCTGATTCACCTGAAGCTACGGCTGCAGCGCTACCGCCGGATGATCCTCCTGGAACCTTGGATGGATCCCACGGGTTCCTCGTAGGACCGAAGGCGCTCCACTCGGTGGTGGATCCCATAGCGAACTCATCCATATTAGTCTTACCGGTTATAACACCCGAATAACTCTTAATTCTCTCTACCACCGTAGCATCGTAGCTCGGCTTATAGCCTTTGAGTATCAGGCTTCCACAGGTTGTTTCAACACCTTCGACGCATATGTTATCCTTGATAGCTACGGCTAACCCTCTAAGCAAACCTAGCTTCTCAGGCTTACCCTCCTCGAAGCCTTTAAGGATAGTTATAAAACTGTTAAGTATAGGTTCAAGCTTCGCTATAACTTCAGATTTCCTAGCTAGATACTCATCCAACGGTAGGCTACCGGATTCTATCTTCCGTATAAGCTTCAACGTATACGTTTCCTTCAAGGCTATCTACATCCTCGGAGACCATATGTAGCGATCCTTCACCCTACCCGGTAAGTTTAGAAGCTTATCGCTTAGAAACGGTGAAACAGCATCCTCACGGAATACATTGTAGACCTCGAGCGGATGGAATGTAGGCTCCACCCCCTCTAAGGAGGCTCTATCAAGTTGATCGAAGAACTCTAGTATCCTGGATAGCTGAGAGCTGAATAGCTTCTCCTCCTCAGCCGATAATCTAAGCTTTACCAGCGATGCCAGACGCCTAACTTCGAGCTTAGATTCGGTGTAGCTCAACCTAGATTAGACACCCCCATCTAGGGTGTAAGCCTCGATGGATCCCTAGGATAGAATACCACCTCTCTTATATCATCTCGATTCGTTAACGCCATGATAAGCCTATCTACACCTAAACCGAAACCTGCATGAGGGGGCATACCATAGTCGAATACTTTAAGATGGTACTCGAAGCTCGCCGGGTTCAACCCCTGCATCCTAATCCTCCTTATGAGGGCTCTCTTAGAGTTAACCCTACTACCTCCTGAAGCTAGCTCTATATGGCTCCACACCAGATCGAAGGATTCTGTAACGCCGCCCCTCTTAGACTTTATGTAGAATGGCTTCAACCTTCTAGGCCAATCTACTATGAAGTATGGCTCCCTATAAAGCTCTGTAAGCTTTCTCAGAGCGATCGTAGGTAGATCTTCACCCCACTCTACGTTTAAACCGAGCTCCCTAAGCTTCGATAGAATCCTGCTATAGGGTATACGTTTAAACGGCTTCCTCACCTTAGGAATATCTAGATCTAGGAATTCCAGCTGAACGGCGCAGCATCTCCTAACAGAGTTTACGATGTATGCTATGAGATCCTCCAGTAGATTCATAACCACTCTATAGTCTGTGAAAGCCATCTCTACATCCAGGGATAGAGTCTCGCTTAGATGTCTATCCGTTTTGAATTCTTCAGCTCTGAATATCGGGGCTATCTCGAAGACTCTATCGAAGGCAGCTGATAGCTGCTCCTTATAGAGCTGTGGGCTTTGAGCTAGGAAAGCCTCCCTATCGTAGTAGAATAGGGGGAATAATGCTGCCCCACCCTCTGTAGCCGATGCTATTATCTTAGGGGTATTGACCTCTAGGAAGCCTCTAGCTACGAGAAACCTCCTCATAGCTTGCAGGACTTCATGTCTAATCTTGAATAGAGCGTGAAGCTGGGGTCTACGTAGATCTACAGCTCTCATATCAAGCCTTTTGTCGAAGCTTGGAAGCCTCCTAGAATACGGATGGAATGGAGGCTTCTTGGTAGGCTTAGCGATAATCTCTATATCATCCATAACCACTTCTACACCGCTTGGAGCTTTCTCTGAGTAGGATAGCCGCCCGGAGACTGAGATGTAGAAGTATTCTCTGACCTCAAGCATCCTCTCCCATAAATGCTCGTCTACCTCATCTACATGCGTAACGCATTGAACATATCCTCCATCATAGACTACGAAGAATATCACGCCTCCATGAAGCCTAACGGATACCACGTATCCTGCGATCGATACCCTAGACCCCTCAGGTAGCTTGCTAAGCTCTACCGAGTAGTGGCTGCGGAACCGTAGTGAGGTTCTATGTATCATAGCCTAGTAGATCAAACACCTTAACACCTCTATGGAAGATATTAAACGTTTTAGTATAGCATATAGAATCTCTAGATTGGGGTAGGGTATGGTTATCCCCGGTAAAATCGATATAGGCGTCCCAGGTATGAATGAAATCCTACATGGAGGGTTACCGAGGGGGCTTACGGTACTACTATCCGGGGGGCCTGGGACAGGTAAATCTATATTCGCATATCAATTCCTCTATAGAGGGTTGAGGCAGGGTGAACCTGGGGTACTCCTAGAGTTCGAGGATTATCCTGCTAGGGTTAGGATGAATATGTCTATGTTCGGATGGGATGTGAAGCCGTATGAAGATGGTAGAGTCTTCGCTATCGTGGACTGCTTCACAGGAGGGGTAGGGGAATCCGCGAAGAAGGAGAGGTATACGGTTAAGGATCCGAGCGAAGTATCTAGCCTACTCGATGCTCTTAGAACAGCTATCAGAGATGTGAAAGCGGGGAGGGTGGTTATCGACTCCATATCCACGCTATACCTTATAAAGTCTGAGGATTTCAGACAAACCATCATCCATATCAAACGTCTACTAGTAAGCTTAGGATGCACATCACTCCTACTATGGCAGAAGGGCGTAGCAGATAGAAACCTACCTACAACCTACGTAGAGCATATAGCCGACGGGGTGATAAAACTAGATCTAGAAGATATCGGGGAAGGCTATCGAAGAATACTCACCGTACCGAAGATGATGGGAACCAAACACTCCATACAGAA
>JAWCGL010000170.1:0-2970 GCA_038857155.1 Bathyarchaeia archaeon | reverse complement strand
TATCGGGGTAGAATTTGCAGAAAGATATAGCTATAGTAAGGAGAATATAATCGTCTATGCCGATACTTTATCATAAATACTGGGAAGATTAGGAAGATAATGTTTGAAGTATATGTAGGGTTATAGATTCTCCTCTTCCTATAAGCTTCCTCTTCCTTTTAAGGTAATATAGGTACGTTTGGTACGATACTTCTGGTGGACATCTATGATCTACCATAGGTATGTATCCTCCAGCTTCCACTACAGGTCTAAGCTTCTCTAGGGTTGAATCTACCGCTTTCTCACCAGCTATCAGGGCCATCTTATCTACACCACCCATGAATACGAATCTACCATGGTACTCTTCGCTTAGCTATATCGTTACATCTAGCTTCTAGAGGTAGTAGAGCGTTGATACCCCCCTCAATCCATCCAGGTATAAGCTTAGATATCTCTCCATCGCAATCAAGTATATTCACAGTTACACCATACTCTTTCAAAACATCGGTAACCCTCCTGTATCTTGGAACCATAAATTCTTCGAATACTTTAGGCGATATCAGAGGGCCTCTATTATAACACATATCCTCCCACCAGGTCGCGAAATCTACTTTAACATCTCTCAGTATCCTTCTGATCAATCCTATCCATAGCTCTACTAATATATCCATCATCTCGCATACCCAATCTGGATCCCTATAGAACGCTACAGATATACCCCTCACACCCATCCAGTTTCTAAGCCACCCATAGAGACTGAATGAGCCTATACCTACCGGGTAATCTCTATCCCTATAAGATTCGGCTATCTCATCCCAGTTTAGAGGTATCCTACCAGGTGTATTCGGATCGAAGAATGGCTTGAGCTTCTCCCAATCGCTACGACTCCTTATCGGGTATCTTACATAATATGGCGGCGTAGATCCCTTCTTAGACGATACATAGATCCCGCCTACACCATCATCTATGATAGCCTGCCTATCATCTTCCTTTATAATCCTACTCGGCGGTATCGGCCATAACCCCGTCCGTACCGGTAGCATCTCTATACAATCCCATCCTTCAAGCCCTAGATACAACTCTATATCCCTATTCGTCTTCTTATCCGTAAGCAGCCCCTCCCTATGCCATCTATCTATAGTCTCAGTCCAATACCCGAACTCGTAATCTGGAACCCTATCCACCTCCATAAACCTGAAGACTCTATGAAATCTTTCAAGATGACTCATAGCTACCCCTATAGTTGGTTAGAGGAAACCGATATAAATAGTTCACAGAATTAGATAACCTTATAGATGGACGATGGATGGCGGTACACTCATACTTACCTGTAAGGAGGTGGAGAGCCTCGTATCTATACGAGAAGCTATACCTCTAGTAGAGGAGGCGTTCAGGCTTAAAGCTGTAGGAAAGGTTAGGATGCCTCCTAAAGTCTACGTAGAACTTCCAGAGTATAACGGGGATCTAAGGGTTATGCCATGCTATATACAGGATAAAGGTATACTAGCAGTTAAGATCGTTACAGTCTATCCGCTTAATCCTTCCACTAGACATCTACCTACGGTTCTAGCTACGATAGCTGTATTGGATAAGGAGACTGGGGAGCCTCTAGCTATCATGGATGGTACATGGATAACGCTAGTACGTACATCAGCTGCTGGAGCTGTAGCCGTTAAATGGCTTGCACCATCAGATGCACGTATATTAGCGGTCGTAGGAGCTGGGAGGCAGGGGTATGGTCAGATCGAAGCTATACTTCAAGTCTCCAGTCGGGTAGAGGAGTTGAGGATATACGATATACGTGCTGAGGCATCCGAAGCCTTAGCTTCGAAATTCAGAGAACGTATAGCCGTAGTTAAACCTGCACGGACCACTAAGGAGGCTGTAGAGGATGCGGATATAGTTGTTACTGCAACGCCATCCCGTAAACCTATAATAGATAGGTTATGGGTTAAACATGGCGTACACTTTAACTGCATAGGCGCTGATGCACCTGGTAAACAGGAGCTTGATCCTGCGATCCTTAGAGATGCGAGGATATTCGTAGACGATCTAGTCCAAGCTATCCATAGCGGTGAGGTCAATGTACCGATAGCTACCGGGATCCTTAGGAGGGATAATATAGTCGGGGAGATAGGTGAGGTTATAGCCGGGGTTAAACCTGGAAGGCTATCTAGGGATGAGTTGACGGTGTTCGTATCTACAGGTTTAGCTATACAGGATGCGATAGTAGCTGGCTACGTCTATAGGAAAGCTCTCGAGAAGGGTATCGGTGTGAGGGTTGACCTAGCCCTATAGATTCTCTAATCGATAGCGCCGTATCTCAACTAGCAGCAGGCATAGCAACTATCTCCTTAATCTTGAACTCTAGGAATCTCCTCGAATAGCTCGGCTTAGCTATTATCGCTGTATCGGCTCCTCTATCGGTACCTGCTACAGCGGCTACATCTCTATCGACGGGTATAAGCCCTGCGTCAGCAGCCATAAGGATTATCTCTACCGCAACCTTCATACCTTGAGAAAACCTTCTAAGCGTATCGGCTACGATCTGCTTATACGATCGACCGCCGAATTTCTCCGTAAAAGCAGAGTCGAGATCGTCTCCTAACGCGTGGGTACATGTTAAGACTTTAGCTCCGAGCGATTCTATCCTTCTTCTAACATCATCATCCATAACCCACCCCTCCTTCTCAAAGCTCCTAGATATAGTGACGACGACTATCTCTACATCCATATCCCTAAACATATCTATAGCCTTCAAAGCTGTGCTTCCATAGGTCGAAGCCACCACTAGATGCTTAATACCTATAGCCTTCATCCTATCTTTAACAGCTTCTAAGGTAGCGACCGTATTCTGCGGTCCAGGTTCATCAAAATATCTTACAACCTTATCTCGATAAGACATATGCATCCTAAATATGTTCTGGTCTAGATATTAAGGTAATAATATTGACTATGTATCATATATAATGTTAGTATCTATTGATTTTC
>JAWCGL010000169.1:0-2977 GCA_038857155.1 Bathyarchaeia archaeon | reverse complement strand
CATTATAGTTTTCAAAAAATATGTCTATAGCTGTTTGTCTAGCTGTAGCTCTAGTAGTTATTGAATATCCATAAAATTTAGATCTTTCTATAATAATTTCCTTTCCTTGTTTTTGAGCAAACATTCTAGCAATTTTTGCTGTTTCATTGGATGTGGAATCATCTACAAGTATAATAGATGTGTATGGTACCTGTAAGGAAGATTTTAAAACTTTTTGAAAAAGTTTTACCCCTAATCTTTCAATAGTATTTTTCGTTATCATCGAAAGTACTACCAAGCCTTACTCTATCTATATCTTGAGTTAGGTATCTATTTATAAAGCTTACACCTTAACCTAAACTTAGCAATGGTTGGAAACCAGTTGCCCACGCACACCTTGTCTTGCCTTCTTCTCCCCTCAAAACTCTTACCAGATACATAATTTTCATTTTCTAGAAAGGGGTAGGGAACTGGAAGAGGAAGCAGTAGTAGAAGTTGGAGGAATTATGGAGTAAAGTAAGTTTCTGGCTATGGTAGAATTTCTAAAGCTACAGCAAGCCGAGCTTTAGATCTACTAGGGAGTAAAGGATTGATTGAGAGGAGAAAGGGTATGAGAAATATGATGCTATTAAAGTGAATATCTTCAAGATGCGGATTTAAAGATTTAGGATACTTATAGCCTCTAGTTGGATTGGATAGAGGTTAGTCTTACCTATGCCTGTTTGTTATGTTTGCTTCGCTTAAAACCTAATATATCTTAAGTTTAATTATGGTTTGTGAAGTCTAAGGGTAGGTTTGTATTAGCTGTGGATCAGGGTACGACTGGTACTAGGGCTATGCTTTTTGATGATAGTGGTTTTCCCGTTCGCGGTGGTTGGGCTTATATGGAGCATAGGCAGATTTATCCTAGGCCTGGGTGGGTTGAGCATGATCCTATTGAGATATGGGAGAATACTAAGGCTGTTTTTAGGGCTGCTATCGAGGGGGCTGGTATCGATGTTCATGGTTTGGTTGGGATCGGTGTTACTAATCAGAGGGAGACTGTAGTTGTATGGGATGTTAGGAGTGGTCTACCTCTGTATAATGCTATCGTATGGCAGTGTAGGAGGACTTCTAGCCTAGTAGACTATCTGAGAGCGAATTATATGGATCTTATAGTTGGTAGGACTGGGTTGATTCCTGATCCATACTTCTCTGCTACTAAGATATGGTGGCTCCTAGATAACGTACCCGATCTCAGAGTTAGAGTAGAGAGGGGTGAAGCTGTATTCGGTACTATCGATACATGGATTATATGGAATATGACTCGTGGTTCTAGAGAATGTTTAACCCCAGGTATGGGTGGAGCATACGTAACCGACTACTCTAACGCTTCTAGGACTATGCTATTCGATATACGTAGATTGGATTGGGATATAGATCTACTAGAGGTTATGGGCGGTATACCCCTACATGCTTTACCTACTCCTAGACCTTCATGCGATCGTGAATTCTACGGCTATACTGGTCCTGAATTCAGTAAGGTTCTAGGCGGGGTTGAGATACCGGTAGCTGGGGATGCGGGTGATCAGCAATCTGCTCTATTCGGTCAGGTAGGGTTCGAAATAGGCGATATTAAGTGTACTTATGGGACGGGAAACTTCATCTTGATGAATACAGGTTCTAGACCTATAAGATCTAAGCATGGGTTGATATCTACAATTTTCTATAGCCTCGAGAGGGGTAGGGCTACTTATGCATGTGAAGGTAGTATATTCGTAACGGGTGCAGCTATACAGTGGCTTAGAGATGGGTTGAAGATGATAGAGTCTCCATCTGAAGTTAACATTCTAGCTGAATCCATCGACGATACCGGCGGAGTATACTTCGTACCTGCTTTCGTTGGGTTAGGTGCTCCATACTGGGATATGTATGCTAGGGGTTTGATGATAGGTTTAACCCGTGGTACGGATAGAAGGCATATAGCTAGAGCTATACTAGAATCTATAGCATACCTTACGAGGGATGTTATCGAAGCTATACGTACCGATACAGGTATAGATGTACGTATGCTTAGGGTTGACGGCGGGGTTTCCAGGAGCGATTTCCTCATGCAGTTCCAAGCAGATATACTAGGTATAGATGTCGTTAGACCTATAGTATCTGAGACTACATCGATTGGAGCAGCCTATCTAGCAGGGTTAGCCGTAGGCTTATGGAGAGATCTTGAGGATGTTAGGTCTAATTGGAGGGTTGAGAGGGTGTTCAAGCCTAGGATGGATGAAGCCTCCAGAGAGAAGCTTTATGGAGGGTGGAAATCTGCTGTTAAGAGAGCTTTAGATTGGGCTAGAGAGGTTCCATGGGCTTACGAATTGGGAGGATAGAGGGTAGCCTATGAGGCTCCTAATAGTAGGCTCAGGTATAATCGGTGCATCTATAGCTCGCATAGCTAGCATGTATAGAGGCTTAGATGTGTATCTCGTGGATAAGGAGGCTGATGTAGGTTGGGGTGCGAGTAAAGCTAATACGGGTATAATCCATCCCGGGCATGAAGAGGATCCGAACCTATATCCGCTTAGAGCTAGGCTATGCGTGGAGGGTAATAGGCTTTGGAGGATTTGGGCTAGAGAATTAGATATACCTGTAAAGTTTCCAGGGGAGTTCATGCTTGTATTCGAAGGATTCGAGGGAGAAGCTAGAAGGTATATCGATCTAGCTAGGATTAACGGCGTACCTGGCGTTAGACTATTGTATCGTGATGAAGCTGAGAAGATCGAGTCTTCTATAAACGGTGAAGCTGTAGCAGCAGTATGGGCTCCCACCGCCGGAGTTACATCTCCTATAGATGCTGTAATAGCTCTAGTAGAGAATGCTGTATCTAACGGTGTTAAACTATTGACGGAGACTGAGGTTAGGAGGGTTGTAGTATCGGATGGTAGAGTTAGAGGTATCGAGACGAGTAGAGGCTTTATAGAAGCTGATATAGTGGTTAACGCTGCAGGTATATACGCGGATGATA
>JAWCGL010000168.1:0-2992 GCA_038857155.1 Bathyarchaeia archaeon | reverse complement strand
CTTCAAGGATTTCTGTATAAAATTCGCAGCCGGACACTGGTCTGCAGGAGATTTCCTCGATAGATTCGCTACGAGAGGCTACTTCCCAGAGCTAGATTCAAGCTTAGAAGCTCAGCTTAGGAGGATAGCTGAAGCGGGCATAGAGGGGGTAGAGTTTCACGATGTACTCTTCCTAGATGAGAATCTAAGGATAGCCGAGGATAGGGTTGCTAAGGTTAAAATGATCCTGGAAGAGTTGGGTCTTAAGGTATCGAATATGAACGTAAATATGTTCACAGATCCTAGGTGGAGGCTTGGATCCGTAACGAACCCAAGAGGAGAGGTTAGAGAGAAGGCTTTCGAAGTATTACTGCAAGCTGCAGATCTAGCTAAAGAAGTGGGTAGTCCTAGCTTAAGCTTATGGCCTGGTCAGGATGGGTGGGATTACAACTTCGAATCCAACTATCTACGTAAGTTTGAATGGTTCCTCGATGCATGTAGACAGGCTTCAAAAAGATGTAAAGAGCTAGGTCTTAAATTCGGCGTCGAAGCTAAGCTTAAAGAGCCTAAGGAAGGCAATATGATAGTCCCTACGACGCATCTATCCGGGTGGATAGCATATAGGGTGAACGAGGAAGTCGGGTCTAAAGTTATGGGTGTAACCATAGATTATGGTCATGAACAGATGTATGCAGTCGAACCCGCTTTCACTGTATATACGCTACATAGCATGGGTGTACCCATAGTAGGATTCCATATAAACACGGCTAAACTGCATAGCAACGATGAGGATAGGGTATTTGGGACAGGGGATATATGGCGCTTCGTAGACTATCTATACGCAGCTGTAGATATAGGCTACGATGGATGGTTCGGGGAGGATCAATTCACGTATAGGATGGACCCTGTTAAAGCTATGAAGCTTAGCAAGGAGATATTCGGAAACCTTATGAAGAAAGCTCTACTAATATACGCTAGAAAAGAGGAGTTAGAGGAGGCTAGAGGAATAGGTGATCAAGCTAAGATAATAGATGTTGTCAAGAAAATAATACTTACAGGTTAGAGAGAACCTTAAAAAATTATATCATCTTACCCCTAATTTTCTCATAGTGTTTCTATCCACCGTATAGCCAGCATGCTATATACCTATCCTTCTCTACCTCATGGAATGTAGGCTCCTTCTCCCTACATACAGGCATAGCATAAGGGCATCTAGGATGAAAACGGCAGCCAGGGGGAATATTAATCGGGTTCGGCGGTTCACCATGGATAATCTTCCTCTCCACGAATCTATTCTTTGGATCTGGATCTGGTATCGCTTCTATTAACGCCTTCGTATACGGATGTAATGGATCTGACACCACCGTTCTTATCGAACCTGATTCGATGAAGTTACCCGCATACATTATCCCTATATGGTCTGAGAAGTATTTCACCGTAGCGATGTCGTGGGTTATATATAGGAAGGATATACCATACCTTTCTTGTAGCTCTTTGAGGAGGTAGAGTATCTCTACCCTAACGGATACATCGAGCATAGAGACCGGTTCGTCAGCTACCACGAAACGTGGCCTTAGTATCAACGCTCTAGCTATAGCTACCCTTTGTCTCTGTCCACCGCTCAGCATATGAGGATATTTACCTATGAACTCCTCGATCGGTGTAAGTTTAACATCTTCTAAAGCCTTATAGATGAGCTCCGACCTATCACCTTCGACTTCGTTCACTATTAGGGGTTCCTCCAAGGTTTTGTATACCGTGAAGAATGGGTTTAGACTACTGAATGGATCCTGGTATATTATCTGAGCCTCCCTACGATACCATCTTAGATCTTTATTCAGTATCTTAGTTATATCCCTTCCGTCGTATACTATGGATCCAGATGTCGGCTCGATAAGCTTGAGACATGCTTTACCTAGGGTTGTCTTACCAGATCCAGATTCACCTACTATAGCTAGGGTTTCACCTCTATGTAGATCGAAGCTAACATCATCGACAGCTCTAACGAATAGCTGCTCCCTGAATAGCCTTCTTATCGGAAACCAGACCTTTAAGTTTCGTACTTCGAGCAGATTAGCTACGTTCAACGTTTACCCACCGTATAGCCAGCATGCTATATACCTATCCTTCTCTACCTCATGGAATGTAGGCTCCTTCTCCCTACATACAGGCATAGCATAAGGGCATCTAGGATGAAAACGGCAGCCAGGGGGTGGGGATACTAGATCCGGGGGAGCACCCGGGATGAATTCAAGCTTCTTATCCGTTCTCAGGGTGGGTATGCTAGCTAGAAGTTTTTGAGAGTATGGATGTTTAGGATCGAGGTATATCTGCTCCGCAGTCCCATACTCTACCATCTTACCTCCATACATGACTGTGATCATATCGGCAAGCTCGCTTGCGAGAGCTAGATCATGTGTTATAAAGATGTATGAGAGGTTCTCATCCTTCTTAAGCTTCTTCAGTAGATTCATTATGTTAGCTTGAGTTATAACGTCTAACGCGGATGTAGGCTCATCTAGTATAACCACCTCTGGGTTCAACGCTAGAGCCATAGCTATAACAACCCTCTGCTTCATACCTCCGCTAAGCTCGTGAGGATATCTATCAGCTACGAATGGGGGGAGACCAACCAACCCTAGCAGCTCTCTAGCTTTACTAAAAGCTTCGCTTTTACTTAGCTTACCATGGATTATTAGAGGCTCAGCAACCTGGAATCCTACTTTCATCACAGGGTTTAAAGCATTCATAGCCCCCTGGAATACCATAGAGATCTTCCTCCAAGCGATCTCCTCCCTAAATCTTCCATCATCGATCTTCATAACATCTACTCCATCTAGGATTACCCCTCCCTCATAGGTATCGATATTTCGAGGTAGTATCCGTATTATAGCTGTAGCGGTCGAAGATTTCCCACATCCAGATTCACCTACTATAGCTAGGGTTTCACCTCTATGTAGATCGAAGCTAACATCATCGACAGCTCTAACGACACCCCTCCTAGTCCTATAGT
>JAWCGL010000167.1:0-2993 GCA_038857155.1 Bathyarchaeia archaeon | reverse complement strand
TAAGAGGGGTTAGATACAGTATCTTTCCCCTACCCTCATATATATGTTTTAGGCCGCATATTTCAGCTACAAGCGTTTTACCGCTAGCCGTAGGGGTAGCTAGCAGGAGATTTCCACCTTTTAATACGTTACTCCTAGTCAGAGCATCCTCCTGAGGAGGGTATAAGGTATCGATACCCTTCCATTCAAGTATACCTAGTATATCTCTAGGTATCGGCAGATCCCTGATACGCATAGATCTAATCCACCCTACATTATACGGAGACCACCATAGATAGTTGCGATGAAAGCTACATAGTTTTCTTCAAGAATCCAGGTCTATGCTCGTATAGCGTTCCTTCTTTAAGCATCTGATTTATAAGCTTAATGGACTCTGTTTTATCCATACCATACTCCTCCTCCAATATCTTTACTAGATCCTCTTTACCAGCCATGCCGCCTTCCTTCTCAAGCTTAGAGACTACGGAGAGTATCAGTTGAAGCTTATCCCTCATACTCTTAGGCTTCCCAGTCATTATTATATCTATATCTATCTTACCAGAGGCTATATCGAATCCAACCTGCTCTAAAGTCGCCCCCATGAGCCTTATAGCGGCTTCAGCATCCTCCACCGTTACCGTATCCCTTAAAGCCGCCCTAGCCCTAGCTTCAGCTAACCTTATAACGGATTCAAGCTGCCTAACCGTTATAGCTATAGGCGAACCTGAACTCTCGGATAAAGCTCTCATCTTCAGGTAGAAATCCCTTATCCTCTCCATAGCCTCCTTCGAAAGCTTGGGGTTAATCCTCTTAGCGTAAGCTATATACTTCCTGAGGAATCCAGGTTCTATTGGTGGAGCTTCGGGGAGTTCACGTGTACTGTGAAGCATCAATACATGCTCAGCTATGCGTGTATCTAGAGATTTATCAGGTTTATCCCTCAATACGAATATCAGGTCAAATCTAGATAGTATCGAAACTGGCAGGTTTATGTTGTCTGCGACCGTTCTGAGTGGATCATATCTGCCGAAGGCAGGGTTAGCAGCCGCTATTATGGAAGCTCGTGCGTTAAGCGTAGCGACTATACCACCTTTAGCTATAGATACAGTCTGTTGTTCCATAGCTTCATGCATAGCAACCCTATCCTCAGGTCTCATCTTATCTATCTCATCTATAGCACATACACCCCGGTCGGAGAGTACGAGAGCGCCTGCTTCAAGAGCCATAGCTCCACCTCTATCCCTAACTACGGCAGCCGTCAAACCTGCGGCTGTAGTTCCTCTTCCATGCGTATATAACCCTCTAGGAGCGGCTCTATGAACATACTGCAATAACTGACTCTTCCCTGTACCTGGATCGCCTATGATAAGTACGTTTATATCCCCCCTAATCTGGTTCCCTCCAACAGTTATGGGGACACCGCCGAATAGCATATATACTATTGCCTCTTTAATATCATCATATCCATAGATTGCAGGTGCTATAGATGCTTTAAGCCTCTCATAGATACCGGGATCCGACGCTACCTTTCTAATCTTCTCTTCCTCCTCTACCGTGATCTCTATCTGCTCAGGTTCCTTACCTTTAACCTCTATATCGTTCGATTCGATCGTTAAATTGAATATACGAAGCCCACCCCTACCGGGCAGTATCTGAGGCTTAGCTTTAACTATCCCCGTGACTACGACATTATCCCCAGGTCTAGCTGTATCCACTAGATCATCGGTAACCACGATATCTATCCATCTAGGTATCTGCCCTGGAGGTAGATCCTCAGGTCTTTCTTGGATTCTAAGCTCCTGATAGTTTATAAACTCGGATCTATCTTCGAGCAGCTTCCAACTGCTCTTCTTACAGTTTGGACATATAGTCGGTGTAGCTATAGCCGTACTCTCCTCTTGAGGTATAGATTCAGATATATGGCCGCAGACCTTACAAGCGAATGTAGCTTTAGTTAGGAGTGGATGTACAGCAGTCGCTCGGACTATAATCCCTTCAAACTGTACCAGCTGTCCTAGATGATCTACACAGATCTTCCTTAATGGGAGTGTCTCTATCAGATCCTTAAACCTTACGTTAACCTCCCTAATCTTCTCAGCGTAATCCCTTGCTTCCACTTTAAGTTGATCGAAAGCAGCTTTCTCTAGCTCTGGTAAAACTCTACTCGGATATCTCTGAACGTATATGGCTAACTCTTCATCATATATCCTCAGATCTATGAAACTGACTCTAAGACTTTTCAAGCCTAGGGAGGCCATCTGGAGGAGCTGCTCGCGATACTTGAAGGATCCATCTTCAGATCTAAATGTTCTAAGGAAGCTCTGAAATCTATCGGCTATATTGAACGTTATCTCCATCTAGCCTCCCACCCAATATAGATTCCTCCACTCCTCTACGATCCCTCTCAACCCCTCATATAGGATCCTCTCTTCGATGGATAGGTTCGATAGCGTCTGCATAGTCTGCCTAGCAAGTGTTAACTCCATAACTTTACGCAACCTACTAGAAACTATATCTCCAGCCATCATTAAAGCCTTCCTATACTCTTCGATCTTATCGACTTCACGCAGCGCCTTAGCTTTAAGCTCATCCAGATAAAATCTTAGTTTTAGATAGAAGTTCTCAGGTAGAGGCGATAGTACCTTAGATGGCTGTATAACCTCGATCCAGTGTAGTTTGGATAACGTCTTCAGATCGACTTTCTCATCCTCTTTAAACTCTACAATCCCAGCTTTAGCAAGCTCTACGGCAACCCATAAAGGTAATTTAACCTCAGAATCCTTCTTAAATCCTGGGATATTGAATCCTTCGATATCTATACCCTGGAAATCAGCTAATGCTATAAGCCGGACTTCCTGGTGAAGCGAGTTCTCTAGGATCGCTTCAATCTTCTGTCTAAACCCTAGATAACGTTCGATCACCATTTATCATTATATAGGATGCGGGAGACAGAGATATCAATGTATTGCGGAGTGTATAGGTAAGCTTATCTAGCAGACCTAGATCTACTTGAA
>JAWCGL010000166.1:0-3013 GCA_038857155.1 Bathyarchaeia archaeon | reverse complement strand
TCTGGCATAAGGGTATGATCTATGAAGCTGAATATCCAGTGAACTGGTGTCCTGTATGTCATACGACTATAGCTGATGCTGAGGTCGAGTATAGCGATGAGAAGGATACAGACCTAGTATACATTAGATTCGAAATCGAAGGCGGCGGCTACATAGTAGTAGCTTCTACGAGACCTGAACTGCTATGTAGTTGTGCGGCAATAATATTCAATCCTAACGATGATAGGTACAGGGGTTTAGAAGGGGCTAGAGCTATAGTACCAATATATAGGCATACCGTACCTATAATCCCCCACCCAGCTGCAAAACCTGAATTCGGTACAGGCTTAGTTATGGTGTGCTCCTACGGGGATCAAGTAGATATAAGATTATTCAGGGAGCTTGGATTGAAGCCTATGGTAGCTATAGATCCTGATGGATGTATGAATGCTAACGCTGGGATATATGCTGGTCTTACGGTAGAGAAAGCTAGAAGTAGGATAATAGAGGATCTTAAAGCAATGGGGGTTATCGAGAAGATCGATAGGATTAAGCATAGAGTCCCGATTTGCTGGAGGTCTAAGAACCCTATAGAGTTCATACATATGAGGGAGTTCTATCTTAAACAAGTAGATTTCCTAGATGATATAATAAAGATATTAGACAATATGAAATTCTACCCTGAATCAGCTAAACAGAGACTTATAGATTGGATCGAAGGTATAAAGACGGATTGGCCCATTTCTAGAAGGAGATTCTATGGTACAGAGATACCTATATGGTACTGTAAAAGGTGTGGTAGGGTGAACTTACCTGAACCTGGAAGGTACTATAAGCCGTGGAAGGAGCAACCTCCTATGGGTAGATGCTTATACTGCGGTTCTGCGGAGCTTATAGGCGAGGAGAGGACCCTAGATACTTGGATGGATTCTAGTATAAGCCCACTATATATAACAGGATATAGACGTAATCCTAAGCTCTATGAGAAACTATCCGGTAACGTGCTAAGGCCTCAAGGCTATGATATAATCAGAACGTGGCTATACTATACCATTTTAAGAGTGTATGAACTTACGGGTAGACCAGCCTTCAAATATATAAGGATTTCAGGTATGGGTTTGGATGAGAAGGGTGAAGCTATGCATAAATCTAAAGGTAATGTCGTATACCCTGAACCCATTCTAGATAAGTATGGCGCCGACGCTTTCAGATTCTGGGCTGCATCAGAGGCTAAACTCGGATCAGATTACAGATTCTCAGAGTCTAAGTTAAGCTCTGCTAGATTATTCTTAACTAAGCTTTGGAATATAGCTAGGTTTATCTCCCAATTCCCAATCGTAGATAAACCCGATAGACTTAAACCTATAGATGAATGGGTAATAGCTGAAGCCAACAGACTTGTAGAAGTGTGTGTAGAAGATTATGAGAAGCTAGATTTCTTCGAAGCAAGTAATAACATAAGATACTTTGTATGGAACATATTCGCAGATCACTATATCGAAGCTGTTAAGCCTAGGGCATACAATAGTGATAGAACTTTCAGTAAAGAAGAACAGCTATCTGCATGGTATACACTACACTATGTGTTGCGGGTTATCCTTAGATTACTAGCACCTATATGCCCATTCATAACGGATGCTATATGGAGAAGCATCTATGGAGGGACTGTACATAAGGAGAGAATACCTGAAATTGTGCCTGTGAATGAGAAGCTTAGAGAATATACCGAGTATATAATAGAATTCAATAGTGGTATATGGAGGATTAAGAAGAAGATTGGAATACCGTTGAATAACCCTCTAAAGGGTATTATTTATGCATCTGATAGGATTAAACTATTTATGGATGATCTTAAACGGATGCATAGATTAGAGGCTGTATCTTTCGATAAACCTCCGAAAGAAGCTGAGAAGATAACGAATAGCCTATACTATCTTAGTATTAGCTGATACTCTACTATACTCTGAGATTAGTTTATTGAACGTTCCTATGAAATCCTCCTCTCTACCCTTTAAGATGATGCCGGATGCAGCGGATATATGCCCGTCGCCGAAGCCTCCATGAGCTTCGCACGCTATGGGGATTATAGTCGAGAGCGGTGGTTTTAACCCATTTCTAACATCGCTCTCAAGCTTGTCTGGAAGTCTACCTGAAATCTTACTATAGTCGCTTCTTAGAGGGTTGAATCCAGGTATCTCCCTAGACATGTTCATGAAACCTATGATGTATAAATCCTGCCTAACTATACTCCTTTGATATTTTAGGTATGAGCAGAAGCTTCCGATAACTTTAACACCCATACTTGAAAACGTGTTCCCAGCATGGAACCATTGTGTATAACCATCTATATTCAATCCACTCTTATACAATTTCGATAGGAGTTTACGGTTAGCTTCCTTTCTCTCCTCTTCAAGCTTAGATGCGAAGCTTTCGATCTGATCGGTTAATCCTTCAAGACATGCTTTCAATCCGAGTATAGGTCCACCTCTATAGTAGCCTACGGATCCCAATATGGATAGGATTGTGGATAACCTCTTATATGATAAAGGTTTACCCATAGCTTTGATTCTATAATCATTTCTACCAGATGGTTCTGCAGCCCCTATACGTATAGCGTCCATAGCGGCTTCCAGATCTAAGCCTTTAAGCGGCCCAGGTATCTCTGCTGAACCTATCAACGCTAAATACGAGAGATCCTCTAACTTAGGATGTATAGTTTTAGCGAATATGTATGTTACAGTCGAAGCAGATACTTCATCTCCATCTATGCCGTATAGGTCCGGTGAGAGATTGAAGACGGAGGGGTTAGATGATTTTTCAGGTTTATGATGATCGAGTATTATGGTTGGTATGTTATCTACGTTTAACTTGGATATATAGCCTGCATGAGCACTACCGATATCTGTAAATACTATGATATCGTATGCTGATTTACTGTATATCTCCTCTAGAACCTCTCTATAGAGCTTTTCGAGGCATACTGATTTAACCGTAAAACCTATACTTTCCAAAGCTTTTAAAGCTATAGCCGCGG
>JAWCGL010000165.1:0-3023 GCA_038857155.1 Bathyarchaeia archaeon | reverse complement strand
GAAACAGTTACTAGAGCCTACCTGCTAAGCTTTCTAGTATCATCCGGACGTGTAGATATGATCTACGATCCATCTACGGATAAATTCTACGTCACACCATCCATCGGATCAGATCAACCTAGATCTATCGCTATATCTATAGGGGTGGGTGAATAGAGGTATGAAGTCTAGAAGAGATCTTGAGGAGAGAGCTAGAAGAGCGTTGCAGCTCCTACTGCTACAGAGGCATAGAAAGCCTGGTGTGAAGGGGTGGGAGCTTAAACGCTCCGTGGGTAAAAACTATCTTAATGTTCTCGAGTACTTAAACGAGATACTTGACTCCTACGGTTTATATGTTAGGATGGTATATGAAGGAGAGGAGACAAACCCTGATCAAGCGAGATTTCTAGTTACTGTGAAAGATAATATCCGGATGAGCGAGGCTATATCTGCAGGTTGGCGTATAGATGAGCTTGCTATACTCGCAGCTTCGATAGCATACATAGCCTCGAGACAGGGTTCTATAAGTTCTAGGGAGCTTCTACGTCTTCTCGAAGTTAAGTTTCCAAGCTGGTTTGTGGAAGCCACCTTGAGAAGGCTCGTAAGGTATGGATACCTCGAACGGGATGGAGATACCGTAAGAATAGGATGGAGGAGTAAAGCTGAGATCGATGCAAGTAAACTCCTCGAGCTTATAATCAAGATGGATGTTGGAAGTGAGGATTAGGTTAAATAGAACGTATGCATAGGCTAATATAGGTTTGAAGAGATCCTCTGCTCCTATCATGATAGTACTCGTATCCCTACTCTTACAAGTCTGCCGTACTCCATCTTTACCCGGTTCCCAGCAGATAATCCCCTCCCCCATAACTCTAACTAGCCGTATCCCTGGATATACAGAGGTAGCTTACACACGGAATAATGGTGTCGAAGTCTTCATAGTAGAGTTAACCGATATCGCTGGCCTCATGGATATCTACTCCCACGGTCTTAGGGTAAGGTATATCTCGAAAACGATGCCTGTAGTCTTCGTCGAAGCTTCAGAGGATGAGCTGAGCTATGTTATGGAAAGCCAGTATGTTAAATCGGTGTGGATGGATAGCTTAGTCGAGCTTGCAGATATGGATATACTAGGTTGTAGACTCACCTTATCAGGCTATAGAGCTATGCCTCTAAACGAAACAGTGGATATGGTGAACGCTACTAGGTTATGGAGTATAGGGTACACGGGTGGGGGTATACGTATAGCTATCGTCGATACAGGTGTGGATAGTAGTCATCCAGATTTCCACTTCGCTAACGGCACGAGTAAGATAGTGGAATCCGTTTCTTTCGTCGAGGGGGAGGATGCCGAGGATAGACATGGGCATGGGACTGCTATGGCAGGTATAGCGGCTGGTTCAGGTTTAGCATCTAACGGTAGATTTAGAGGGGTTGCTCCAGATGCATCGATAGTGAACGTTAAAGCTTTCAAAACCGAGGATCTGGAAGCATACTCGACCATAGAGATTCTATTTAAAGCTTTAGAGTATCTAGATTCCATTAAGCCGGATGTAGTATGCGCTGCATGGGGTGTATATCCACCCCTACCAGAGGATCACCCATTCAATAGGCTTGTGAAGAGGCTTATCGATCGAGGGATAGTGTTCGTAGCTGCAGCAGGTAACCTGGGCTACCATTGGACGGTAGTATCGCCTTCATCTACTCCATCGGTAATATCCGTAGGCGCGGCTACGAGAAACGGTATAGCATTCTTCTCATCTAAAGGGCCTGATCCATACAGCTTGAGATATGCACCTCTAGTAGTAGCCCCAGGTGTTAGGATAGTAGCTCCAGGTAGTGGTGTGCTCTACGAGAGATTCAAGTACGACGGCTACGAAGGCTATATAGAGATATCTGGTACATCGCCTGCTACAGCTCATGTAGTAGGTGTTGCAGCTCTAATCCTATCCGCTAAACCTTGGCTTACATCTCAGGCTCTACTCGCCGGTCTAGTCGCTTCTGCTAAACCGTTTAAAGATGTAGATTATACCGAGCAGGGAGCCGGATTTGTGGATGCATACGGTTGTCTCAGGGTACTCGAGGAAAATCTTCAGCCGTTAGAAGTTAGAATACCTGTAGAATATGCTAGCGGGCTTAGATCCATAACGCTAGATCGTAGACAGGAAACTTCTACACCGGGTTCTCGATATTATAGGGTGTATGGAAATTATACTTTGATCGGTAACGGCTTATTCCACCTAATACTTTCTGAGAAAGCTATGCTTACATGGCTATTCTACGGTAAGACCAGGGTACTGGAGGATGTATCCATATCGATTCTCCCCGTCTATTCTAATATATGGATAACCCATGAATCTATGACCGCTACCGTAGTATTCAAGCTAACTAGCTTCACGGATAGGTTGTGGGGTGGGTATGCAGACCTCGAGTATGAAGGGTTGAAGATCCGTATCGAAGCGTCTATACCGATGGATCAACCATATATAGAGTTTAAGCTATCGAAGATTAGCGGCGATATAGATCTTCTAAACGTCACCTTAACTCCATCTAGGACGCTAGGCTTCCTAGAAGCCGCGCATCTAGGCGGGCTCGAAGGTATTATCATATGGGGTAGCTATACAGTTATAGGTTTGGCTTCAACCGATAGACCCTACAATTATCTTCTAGGCGGATCTAGAGATATCTATACGGCTAATCCTGAGAACGTAACTTTAACTCTAAGACTTAGCGATAACCCCATCAGGATCTATATCGCTATATCTAGCTCGTATAGAGAGGTATCATCCCTATTCCCAATCCTGGTGGGTAGAAGCATAGGGGAGGCTTTCCTAAAACCTATCGAGGTTATAAGGATCCTACCACCTGGATCATCTAGTGTCTTCAAAGTTTTCGTTAGAAATCTTGGACCTAGTAGGGATGCGAGGATCTCTATGAGTATTACAGGCTTCTCCAATATCGGTATCTACGATTACAGTATGGATTACTATCTACATCTAGACGGCTATGCAGATAACTACTACGAATTCCGTCTGCCAAAGCTT
>JAWCGL010000164.1:0-3023 GCA_038857155.1 Bathyarchaeia archaeon | reverse complement strand
AGGGTGGGATGATAGAGGTATACCTACTAGAGAGAAGCTTGAAGATCTATCGATATTAAGCATCGTAGAAGCTCGTCTAAGATCCCTAGGGGTGGATGTATGGGGTTGAATAGGTCAGAGAATCCTCGGTATCAAGAATATAGATGATAGTATTAGTATCAGTGTAATCATAGCTATCGCTATGTATATCCTATCCTTCTCCGATGCGAAAACTAGTGTACACAGTATTATGCGTAGTATAGGTGTAGATACCATAACTATGAGTCCTAACAGCACGATAGATAGACTTTCGAACGATGCTAAACCTCTACACAGCAGGTTATAGTCTATTGTGTAGGTATTTACAGATGTATTATACGGATTTACAAGCGTATCTAGAGGGTATCCTAGGCTGCCTCCTCTAACGAACAGTAGAAGCATACCTAACGTTATTAAAGCTATACTGATAACCATACCGATTCTAAGAATATGGCTTACTAGCAGTTCGAGCCTCATCCAATACCACCTCTATTTAGGTGGCGTAGTACGAGTATCAGACAGATAGCTATGGCCAGGCTTATAACGTATTGCTGAATACTAGGTACCGGTATACATCCGCTCATATCGACCCCCCGTAGAATCATGTTAGCGGATAGATATCCTAGAGTCGCTATGAAGATCCATCTAACCTGTCTACTGCTTATCCTAAGCAGAACCCTTGTTCCTATTAAAGCTCCTAGAGATACCCCTATAATGGATGTAGAGGCTAGCATCGGATGTATATAGCCTAGATTCCAGTAGATTATACTAGTCGTAGCAGACGTAGCTCCTATCATGAAGTTACTCGTAGCAACAGAAGCTTTTATAGGTATATTCATAGCCCAATCTAAACCTACGACGTTGAAAGCCCCCCCACCTATACCTAGCATACCAGATGAAAAACCTGAGAAAAACAGTATACATTCAGCTAGCCACCATCTAACGCCATAGTACTCTACGATCTTCCCAGATGATAGATCATGATATCTACCGTAAAGTTTAAGTATAACGGTTGTCCGATCCGGTAGCCTACTATTCGTAGACTCTTCATCCCTCCTCCTAACTGTGAGTATCAACGATGTTACAAGCATAAACCCGAACATCACGTACATCAACCATGTTAACCCAGAAGAATATATATGATGAGCGGTTAAAGCCCCTACCATCGCTCCTATTACCGTCGATAATTCAAGAGCCATACCTATCCTCACGTTCGCTAATCCTCTCTTAACGTATACGCTAGCCGCACTGCTTGATGTAGCTATAGTGGATATAGCCGATGCACCGGTTGCATACTTGATAGGTACCCCTAGGAATAGGGTGAGTATAGGTGTAAGCACAACCCCTCCACCAAGACCTATTATAGAGCCTACGACTCCTGCTAAAACCCCTACAACGAGTATTCCTAAGAGCTCTACCAATACATGTATGATAGCTATTCACCTCTATGGCTACTAAAGCTCCTGGTCTGATTAAAAGAGCCCTCCATATAAGCTTTCGCATATAGTAGCTAGCAGTCCTTAGATTCTATCTCGAAAAGCTTTTCTGCAACCTCGTATACCACCGGTATCCTCCAATACTCCCCCCTATAGGATTTCACCACACCTAACACCCATACTATGAATATTAATAAGGAGCATAATGCACTTACCACTCCTGATAATATGGCTCCTACAAACGGTATTATCGATAGTATGAGGGAGATGACGCCTGTCGCTATACCCACTATTACCGCTACTATGAAGAACGATATCGATAGATATGCCCAATACATCGTATACTTATGCTGTGGCCTCATCACCAACGCTACGATCGCACCTACTATCGTAGCAGCCCATGCTATAAAAGCCCAAAGCTTCTCATCCATTTGGTTATCCGTGTTCAAAGCTAGATGTATATTGACTCTATGGCACGACTATATTTGCCTTTCTACAGAACCGGAAGTTTTATCTACAAGAATCCGTGTTACCCGTTATCTAGTTCCATGAGGGCTTCGAATCGTGTATCTTCGATAGAGCCTTCACCTATACGAAAGCTTATGGATAGAGTCGGATCTATGAGCGGGGTATTAGGGTTACATGTAGGCGAGCCAGACTTCGATACCCCCACTATCATTAAAGAGGCGGCTAAGAAGGCTTTAGATGAAGGGGCGACCCATTATACGTTTGCAGCCGGTATACCTGAGCTTAGGAAGGCTATAGCGGAGAAGTTGCTGAAGGAGAACTCTGTTAAGGCAGATCCTGAAAGTGAGATCACTGTTACGGTGGGTGGTTATGGAGCCATATTCTCAGCTATACAAGCGCTCGTAGATGTGGGTGATGAAGTATTGATACCTGAACCTGCATGGCCCGCTTATAGAGGGTTTGTTAGACTCGCTGGAGGGATACCTATACCTATCCCACTTAAGCCTCCAGAGTATATGCTAGATGTAGGTGCTATCGAGGATAGGATTACCGAGAAGACTAGAATGATAATAATTAATACACCGAATAACCCGGTAGGCTCTGTGTATCCTAGAGATGCTCTAACCGGTATAGCTAGGTTAGCAGCTGAGAAGCAGGTATACCTGCTATCTGATGAGGTTTATGAAAGGATAGTTTTCGATGGCGTATCCCATCTCAGTCCAGCGTCGATACAGGATGTTAGAGAGTATGTTGTATCAGTCTATTCATTCTCCAAGACCTATGCTATGACTGGTTGGCGTATAGGGTATGTAGTGGCATCTAGAGATGTTACTAGAGCTATACGTGTCGTACATTCATATATGGCTTCATGTGTAAACCCTGCTGTACAGATAGCAGCGTTAACTGCTCTCTGGGAGGCTGAGGATTATGTCAGGTTCATGGTGGATAGGTATAGGGAAAGGCGGGATCTAGCCTATGATCTGCTATCAGAGATACCTAGTGTCGAATGTGTTAAACCTAAGGGTACCTTCTACCTATTCCCAGATTTCAGCCGTATAGAGGCTTCATCTATGAAGCTTTCCGAGAAGCTTCTAGAGGAGG
>JAWCGL010000163.1:0-3059 GCA_038857155.1 Bathyarchaeia archaeon | reverse complement strand
ATTCAAGCCTGGCGCATACTTGGAGGCAAGCGTATACGCAAACCTAGTTATCACGCTGAGACGTTCAGCATCTATATCCATAAGAGATATCGTGGAATCTCTAAGCTCAGGATGATAGACTATATCTGTGAGTAGACGGCTAGCGAAAACGACGCTCCCAGCTCCGATGAAAACTATCTTAGCCATGAGACATACACCTCCACGACCACTATCAAAATACCAGCTCTATCTAATTTAAAGTATTCCTAACCCTCCATTAAGTAACGCATACCGACAAGTTTAGCTAAAGAGCCTAGTGTACAAGCCATAACCACTATACCTTCGTCAATTCTAGAATCTCTCATACCTCCGGTTAGACATGAGTCGAATGAGAGGATCGATCCACTAGTAGCGGAATCGGGGAATAACTCCCTTCAACCCCATCCCATATATACGCTAGCCCCCATCCCCATCTTTACCTTTAGCACAGCGATCGCTATAGGAGAGGCAGCTTCCCCCTCAAAGCTAACCCTACTTTCAACATAGTTTATCGCGCCCATCATGTTGGTTCACTCCACCCCCCATCCACTAAGAGTATTATGTTATTCCTAACAAAGCCGTATATTTCGATGAAAGCCCACTCGTATCGCATGCATTATTTGGTATATTCTAGATCAACCTCTACTTTCCTAATCAGCTCTACATCATTCTACTTTGATAGGCCTACATCGGTATTCGCCCACTAGCATATCCATGTAGATGGGGTGTCTATCTATATAACCGTATGTATCGATCTATCTACATGATTCGCCTTCGATACTGGGCTCTAAGTAGCTCCGTATACAGGGCTGTGCATCCCCTCTACTTCTCCTTAAACTTCCTGATCAGTATTCTCGATACAACTATACCTTTCACAATCTGACTAGGTATCTCTATCTTAAGAGCCTCGTCCTCACAGCTCCACCTAGGCTTCTCCCTCAACCCAACCATATCTACGTCTAATACCTCTTCATCTTCATCTATTAGTCTTAGGTTTCTAGCTAGAGATCTAAAGCTTATGCTTCTAGATCCGTTAGACTCTATCGGATATACAGCGTATACTATGCTACCTGTAGGATATACTTCCCTCGCTGTATATCGTACATCACCTTCAACGAATCTAACCCCCCTCTCCGTGAAGAATCCCCCTCTACCTATACGTGTAGGCCCCTCACCATAGACCTTCCATGTCCTCGTACCGTATATAGCCTCCCCGTATAGCTTAAGCCATCCACCCATATCAGATAGTATCCTCCTCTGCTCTTCAGGTATCGTTCCATCCAGATGTGGACCTACATTCAGTAGGAACACACAGTTCTTACTTACGACATCAACCATATTCCATAGTATGCCTTCAGAAGTCTTATACTCTGCATCCCTTATATAGCCCCAGGATCTATAGTCTACCGATGTATCGGCTAGCCATGGCGTAGATCTAAGCCTGAGTATGGTTCCTCTTTCAGCTAGATCAGGTACAGCTACTCCATCTGGGAAGGCTCCATGCTTATACACTATGACGGGTTCTAAACCCCAACTTTCACATCTATTGTAATAGTATGCTGCGAAAACCTTCAGGTACGGCTCGAAAGCAGGGTTAGCTATCCACCAGTCGAAGTACACCAATCTAGGCTTATACTTCTCTACTACCTCTACTATCCTTAACAACCAATCCATTAGGAATGCATCATCTGGAGGTATGTTATCCGGTCCTATAGGAGCTCTAGGATCTGTGGATGCAGGCTTAGCTGGACCGTATAGATCCATATACCTAGGATCGTTCACATCCGAATCTATACGTGTACCAGGTTCGAAGAACCACCAATGCTCAGCTCTATGATACGATATACCGAATACGAGGTTCTTCCTCTCAACCGCTTCTTTCAACTCCCCGATTACATCCCTCTTAGGGCCTATCTTGGATGCACACCATCTAGTATATCTAGAATCCCATAGGGCGTAGCCATCATGATGCTCTGCTACAGGTACTACGAATCTAGCACCCGAATCTTTGAATAATCTAGCCCAATCATCTGAATCCCAATTCGCAGCTGTAAACATGGGTATGAAATCCTTATAACCGAAATCCTTCGGCGTACCGAAGTTTCTATTATGGAAATCGTACTCAGGTCTGCCAGGCATGTACATATGTCTAGGATACCATTCGTTACCATACGCTGGGACGGAATACACACCCCAATGTATGAATATACCTAGCTTAGAGTCTACAAACCATGATGGGATCCTATAGTTCTTAAGAGAAGCCCATGAAGGCTCGTAAGATCCGCTCGTAGGGGCGGGTATACTCTTGAATATATCGTATGGATCGAGCATAACATAATGATTTTACCTAATCAGGTATATAGAGGTAATGATTTAAAGGATTTTAAGATATCTTCACTTCAACCTCCCTTCCGTCATATCTAACAATCCTATCTGGTATCTCAGTCTCTTCGACACCTATACCGTATCCATCCCTAACGAATACTATATGGAATAATCTCTCCTTCAACATACCGGTATAGCTCCCCTCCCTCACGCCTATAATCAATTTTCCCTCATCTTCAAGCCATATCATAGGGGTTAGGCTATATTCACCCCTCTCATAGCTATACGTCTCCCCATCATCTTCGTATAACGTGAAAGTAGCGTCAGCTCCACGGTATACTCTGACCTCTATGGGGTTCCAAGGCTTCTCCTTTGTATACTGTAGTGGTGGAGCCATAGGTATTATAGATCCGGCTTTAACATGGAGCGGGATTATATCTATAGGTGTAGGTGTTTCGATCCATACTCCTCCACTTATATCTCTCCCAGTCCAGAAGTCGTACCATCCGCCTATACTCCTAGGTAGATAGATCCTTCTAGCCTTAATCTTGGGTAGAGTTACAGGGCTAACCATTATAGCAGATCCAAACATATACTGATCATCTATATCGGCTACTCTACTATCCATCCTGAAATCCATGATCAACGGCCTCATCAATGTATAGCCCTCCTTCGTAACCCTCCAGGCATGGGAGTATATGTATGGTAGCAGCCTA
>JAWCGL010000162.1:0-3067 GCA_038857155.1 Bathyarchaeia archaeon | reverse complement strand
CTACAGCGTTCCTAGAAGCTTTCCTAACTATGATGTTAAACGGTTTGCTGAGCGAACCCCCACCTAAAAGTCTAGTATAACCTATAGATTCGAGGTTTATCGTACCGTTCTCGCTTACCCCAAGCTTCGCAGCTAAGTCTTCAAGCCCCCCTACATTTATACATACATCTTCGACGCTAGACGGGGGTTTAAACCCTCTCTTACCGAAATGATCCGGTGCATACTTAACTATCCATGTCCACTTATGCTTATGCCCCCCAGCCATACCATACCCTCCACGCGAACCCTTCCCTCTATGCTGACCGCTAACACCCCATCCATGCGTCCTAGATCCCCTCATCCACCTAGATCTCCTATACCTTCTAGCCATCCCCTACTCCACTACCCTTAGACCTTTGAAAGGGCATCTAAAAAAGTTTCCTTCGAACATAAACAGGTATAGAGGCTCTCCTACATAGGATTGATGTAAAGATTGTTAAGCGAAAGCTGCCTACTCCAATACCTACTACTGGTTATAGCGTTTCTCATATCCATACGTATAAAAGAGGGTTCTACATGAGACTCAAGAGGGCTAGAATCTCTAGCTATATACTCCAGATTTTCGCCTGGCAGTTTTACTTCTCAGTCTGATAATATCACCCCGTGGTTTCAGCGTCGATTACTACAGAGTCTCCTTTCGCTTCAGCTTCTCATACCCATTCTATAGTTATGACCGATGGTTCTATCTCCAGGTTTAGAGCCATATATTCCTCCATACGGTTTCCGGGGTTCACGTACTACTATGAGTGCATATATCGCTTCATACGTTGAAATCCCCTCTAGCATAGCTTCCATAGAGCATCGCTAGAACTAAGCTGAAACATATCTCTACGCATTCCTTCCGATACAATTTTCTACAACCCCCTCCACCCATACCGATACAGCTCTAGCCATATCTACAGCCTCCCCGACGCTATAGTACTCTCCAGGTATACCTTCGCTTCAAGCATAAGGGTGCTTTGTAGTTATGTAGAATTTATCCAACCTGGTGCAGTACTCGACTATATCGTTAGGTGTATCATGATCGAGTATCTCGTGTATAGCTTCCAATAATCTTGGGAGAGAATACCCAGGCTTAGGTCTTCCAACCTCCTATAGAAAAGCTTTCTCGTAAGCTTGATACGCTTTAAGGCATGCCCAGCTATAATACCTCTTCTGCATCTTTCCTAGGATTCCTATCTCGATATCTATCTAGACTAGATCTACATATCCAGCCTTCGATAGAAATCGTAGATCGAGATCTATGCAGCGTTCATACCCTAATTATGATATGCTTAAACCATACGTTCGATAAGCTTCCGTATATCTTTCCCCCAGTATCCTAGGGAGCCTTCAGGATAATGCCTCTTAACATTCTTGTAGTATCCTTTTGATGGTGGATGCAACCTGAATACAGGTTTAACTATTCCTAGATCGTTGAAGCTTACCTGTCCAGAGTATATAGCCTCGGCGAGATCATCTATATCGTCGAAACCTATCTTTCTACAGGTATCATCTGTTAGGGGTTTACCCCCGATAACCATACCCCTCTCCTTAAGTAGGAGTTTAAACGTCTCTAGATCTATCTCACCGTATGCAACCCAATCCTTAACTTTACTCACCATCCCTAGGTATACATCTGTCTCCGGTAGGACTACACAGTGGTTAGGCTTGATGAGTCTAAGCCTTCTAAAAGCCTCCTCTACATCCCTCCTAACGTTAACCGTACCTCTCACCCTTACTACCGCGATCATAGCTTCAACAGATCACCTCGCCCAATCGTTCGGAGTAACTATACGGTAGGTATTCGCTAGCGCATCGAACGTAGCGTATATTAGGGATTGAGTAGTCCTCGTAGATCCCCTGCTCCTCGTCCAGCAATCCTTTATCCCAGCTAACCTAAGTAGAATCTTCGATGTATCGTTAGCTACAAGCCCTAAGCCTCTAGGCCCCGGTAGCACCTCGAATCTAACACTACCACATTTACCTACCACTCTGAATGGTATCGAGTGGGATTGATCACAGCTGCACTCCCAAGACCCGCATCCACGCCTAGTAGGCGTTATATTGAGCTTAGCCTCCTTCAGAGCTTTCTCCACAGCTATACGCCATTGAGCTGCTTTACCAGATCCTACACCTATATATCCGTCACCATTACCTACGGCTACTATAACCTTGAAACGTGATTTCTCACCTGCATCCGTCTGCTTCTGAACTATAGTCGTATATATTACCTCATACTGGATATCCGGTAACAGCGTCTCGACTATCTCATGCTCCATTATCCTATACCCTCTAGCGAATATCTCATCTAAACTAGTCACCAACCCCTTCTTAACCATCTCCCCAAGCTGAGTTCTAGGCATCCATTCGCTCGTATCTAACGCCATAGCGCTACACCCCCTTCTCGAAAGACTCTATTATCGCTCTATATACTTCATCGAAATGTTTAGGTAGATCCTTAGGATCTAAACCTTTAGCTAGGTATAAGCTGAACCTTCTACGATATGCTTCCGGATCCGTCTTCTCCATTAGAGCTGCATAGCTAGCTATATGCTCCCCCCTAATCCTAGATTCACCTGGGAATATATCCTCGCCATACGGTATATCCATACCGGCGTCGACCGCTCCTTTAAGTATAGCCGAGTATCTGAAACCCCTGCCAAACCTCTTAACATCCAGTATAGCTCTATCCACCCCGGCTTTTAACGATCTAAGCCCGGCGGCTAAACCTGATAGATACGATGCAGGTATATTTACGCATGAAGCTCTCCATCCGTACTTAGTCGATAATTCTCTCGAATAGAACGAGGTAATCGTGTAATCTCCTCCCAGCCTAGCCTCTATCACCTGGATAAGTATATACCTATTCGAGAATCTTACAGTGAATCTAGGTAAGCCTGAGAGTATAAGCTTCCTCCTACGCCTATAATCTGTTAAGCCGAGCCTCATACGTTTAAGCGGAAGAACGGATGTATCCCCCCTCATACAGGTAGCCTCCTAGCTAACCCATGACTATGTATATAGCTTCTAAGATCCCTAACAGAGC
>JAWCGL010000161.1:0-3104 GCA_038857155.1 Bathyarchaeia archaeon | reverse complement strand
TCCAGATAGTAGTAATGTTAACAGAAGCTTCTAGCTGTCATACATTCCGGAGATATAACGTAAAGATTAATCAATGTTGGAGAGAATAGATTACTAGAACGTCTAAAGATATTTGAAGAATAGAGTTTTCGTTAGCGATCGTTACTCTAGAGGTTTTTAACTGGTTTTAAGCCATACTTTCTAGCAGCTCTAAAGTATGCTTCTAGGTTTACTATAGGCACGTTATCTGGTATCGAGCCTGAGATGTTTATGAAGTATCCTGGGTATGGGCCGGCTACCCTTAAGCATCGTTTAACCTCTCTGACGACATCATCTATCGTACCGTATGTTAGGATACCTATATCTACCCCGCCTACTATAACCCTATCGCCGCCATACCTCCCGGCTATAACGTTTAGATCCGAGCATTCCTCTACTATGAATCCATCAGCTCCCGCGTAGACTATATCGTCTACTATCGATGTTATATCTCCATCGCTACAGAATAGAACGATTATATTCTTCGATCTCAGCTCGCTCCATATGCGTTTATACCATGGGAATAGGTATCTACGCATCCAACTTATAGGGAAGAATGGGCCGCGTGTATAGCATATATCATCGTGGCTTATGAAGGCCTCTATACCTATCTTGGACCATGCCCTAGCTTCGAGTAGGGATAACCTACCAAATTTATCTAGAAGCTTCTCAAAGCTTCTAGGATCAGTATAAGCGGCTCTAACAGTCCAATCCAAACCGAACATCTTGATAAGCCACATCAAACATGTATGGTAGGTACCTCCAGGGACAAGCTGACCCTTATAGATCGAACGAACCCTAGAATATACTCTCTCGAAATCCTCTATGAACCCATCTATACCCAGTATATCCCAAGCTTCGAACGGATCGAAATCGTATATCTCATCTAGGGAGCTTACGCTTAGAATCCTCCACTCCGTAGGATATGCTTGAGACCATGAATCCCCCCTCCTCTCCATACCCCTATACCATCTCCCTATGGAATCCTCTAGAGGGGTATACGTAAACCATATCATATCGAGATCTAGTCTATCATAAGCTCTAGCTCTAGCCTCCTCAGGATACTGGATAGGGTTTAAACCTGAAACCTTAGCTATAAAATCTGTATGCGATATAAACTCTACCTGCCCAACCCTATCGCAATCCTCAAGGTATAGAGTCGATAGAGCTCTATCGTATCCCACAGCAGCCGATCCTCCATGATACTACGATCGAGGACCCCTGAAGATCTCTACGGCTAGAGTTTAGTATCGTAAAGAATAAATCGTTTATCCTAGGAGTTAATCGTTGAGGTTAATCGGTATGTTGAGGACTAACATAGATAAGCTTGTTAAGATTTCTGTCGTAGGCGAGGTTTCAAGCCCTATCTTCCGTAGATCCCCCTATAGGATAACCTCGGATGGTAGGCCTGTAGTGCTTCCAGGTGTCGGTGGGATAACCTACAACGTCCGTGTAGGAGATCCAGCTATCGGATGGGCTGCAGATCATGTAGAACCTGGGGTAAGCATTAGGAATAGGGAGAGCGATGATGCTAACATGGCTTTAAACATCCTAGCATGCGTAGGGAATGAAGCTGTAGTAGCTTCAGGTGATGCTAAAGGCTCTAGAGGCGTAGTAGTGGGGAAGCATGGAGGTATAGAGCATGTACTCGTAGATCTCCCAGAGGAAACCCTAGAGAAACTCGTCGTCGGCGATAAGATCCTCGTAAAAGCTTTCGGTGTAGGCTTAGAGCTGATCGACTACCATGATGTAAAGGTTATGAATATGGATCCACGCCTCCTCGAAGCTATAGATCCTAAGCCTGTAGACGGTAGGATAGAGTTTCCCGTAACGCATATAGTACCAGCATCCATAATGGGTTCAGGCCTCGGTGTAGATCAAGCATACTCCGGAGACTACGATATCCAACTATTCGATGAATCGGTAGTTAAGGAATATGGGCTTGAGGATCTAAAGCTAGGAGACCTGGTAGCGATCGTAGACGCTGATAGTAGCTACGGCCACATATACCTTAAGGGGGCGATAACTATAGGAGTAGTCGTACATACAGACTGCGTTACGTCAGGGCATGGACCAGGGGTAACAACCCTACTAACATCTAGAAACGGAAGGGTAATACCGAAGATAGATCCAGATGCGAACATAGCGGAAATCCTAGAGTTAAGATAGATGAAGATTACTCTGTATGTTAAACGTAGTCAGCCTCCTACGGGGTTTAACCATGAATACCTCCATATCTCCTCCATTAATAACCACTTTAAAATTCATAAAGTCTAGAATGATCGGTTAACCCGAAGAGTTCGATAAAAGTATCGAAGGAATAGCATAGTCGATTGATGGAGCAGAATTCTATATACTCTTCAGCCTCTTAACATCCCATCCTAATAAAGAACTTCAACATCACAATTTAGCCAGCTAAAACTACCCCCACTAGAGGGTATGGGGGAACGCAGCATTACATCAAAGTTTCGAGCATATTAAAGCTTATCTATGATTTAGCCTATCAGTAACTAAAATTATACATCCTACTAGTAGAGTTATTTTGTAGCGAGTAGCTTAAATACATCTGGTATAGAATTACGAATAAGCATCCTAACCGAACTATTATTCGGTCTAGAGAATTCTCGGAAGAGGAGACTATGGGGTGCAGGTTCTTCGATAGATGCCCATATCGTATGGATATCTGCGGGGAGAAGAACCCATTAACAAAGCCTGTTGGATCGAGAAGAGTAGCCTGCTTCCTATACTAGCTATTTCGTAGATGAGAGAGGTCTTCACCGTATTATTCTCTAGCTCCTATGATTTAATATATACTTAATCCTTCATCTGTATATTTATATTCATAATGTATGTACTAATTGTTAATAAATAGTGATTTATGAGGTTCATATCAGCAAATATAACTTCAATTATTGTATAAATATCTAAAATTATATAATAAAAAGTATTTTATCAATTTTAAAAGTATACAAATTTTATAATTTTGTTTAGATAATCTTAAATATCGATTTCAAGTATACATTTTCAATGCTGAAATGTACAAACATATAGCTAGTTAAATCTAAAACTAAGAATCTGAATTAAAT
>JAWCGL010000160.1:0-3127 GCA_038857155.1 Bathyarchaeia archaeon | reverse complement strand
AGCGTTTAGATGTAAGCTTCTAGAGTTGAGTAGAGATGGATCTAGGGTGCGTCTACTCGTTACACCTATATGTAACGTGGAGGGCTACTCTTATCCTCCAGAGCTATCTAAAGAGTTTAGTAGGGTGAATCCCATAGCTCCTCCAAGCCATGTATTCTTCGACGGTCTTGGCTGGGGTTGGTACGATACGGATACATATCTCGAGCTAGTGGAGATGGAGCATAGATGCCTAGCAGATGCAGCCGTATACCTCATGGAGAGTAAGGATTGGAGCCTACTATTCATGCATATGCATGCACCTGATTGGATGTACCACTACGCCATACCAGTGGAGAAGTGGGATCCATCGAGCCGATTCTACGAAGGAGGAGGGAAAGCTAAACTGTATGAGAGGATAGAGCTTGAAACTTATAGGATCATAGATAGAGCTATAGGTAGGATAGTAGAGGCGGCTGGTGGGGATTCGCTTATAATCGTAGTCTCCGATCATGGAGCTAGAGCTAGAGGCTACGAATTCTCACCAGTCGAAGCCTTAGCTGAAGCAGGTTTAATAGCTTTCAAAGATGATGGAGGTAGTAGGGTTATAGATCTAGAGAAGTCTCTAGCTATACCGGCTCACGGTCCATGGATATACGTAAACCTTAAAGGTAGGTATAGGCATGGGGTAGTCGATCCATCGAGATACGAGGAGATACAGGATAGGATAATCGACGCGCTATACGGCTATAGGGATCCAGAGACTGGTAGGAAGCCTATAGCCCTTGCGGTTAAGAAGAGGGATGCAGTGCTCCTAGGCTTATACGGTGATAGGATAGGCGATGTAGTATACGCGGTTAGGGATGATTACGGGGAGCATCATGGGCAGCTACCTACATGCGAATACGGTCTAGGATCCCTCAAAGGCTTACTGATAATATCAGGTCCAGGGGTGAAGAAAGGTATGCTATTAGAGAGGATAGTATACGCGACAGATATAGTAGCCACTATATGCTACCTACTAAGAATACCGCCGCCTAAAGATACCGAAGGTTCCATAGTATATCAGATACTAGAAGATACAGTGAGAGGAGATGTTCGGATGCGTGGATCTAAAAATACAGAGCCTTCTGAAGGGTGGACTACAAGATCATACCAAATCGAAAGCTAAGCTATATCTGTAGAAAACTAATGGTTATCCGTCGAAAAGAAGTATATATCTAGGCATAAATTAGAACTAATACTACTGTAGAGGGTTGCCCAGTAGGAGTGGAGGATTTAAAGCTAGGCTTACCGCGTTAATAGTATCTTGGCTTCTCTCCCTGCCTACGATATCCTCTACCTTCTGGCTTCCTATGTGGATAGCTCTATCGATAATATTCCCTACCATATTCAACTACTTCCCAGAGTCGCCTGCTCCGCTTAGGATAGATTGGATACCACAATGGGTTTTCCGTATACTCTACATACCATGGATACCCTTCATGATAATACCGGGTTCAGAATGGCTTACAGAATACCTACTACTCCCATGGCTATGGACGAATACACCGCTTATGATTGTTATAACGGCTGTAAGACCTATACTGGCGTTCGGCGGACTTCTATTCTTCGCCGGAAGCTTAACCCAGCTACTAATTTATAAGCGTAGAGGGGTTAAGCTTGTAACATCTGGATTCTACGGTATAGTACGTCATCCACAGTATCTGGGAATACTTGTATGGACCTTCGGACATATACTATACGCACTTCCCTTATTCTTAAGACCTGCAGACCTCATAGCATGGGTAACCCTCGTATACCTCTACATACTACTAGCTAGAAGCGAGGAGAGAAGTCTTACGAGAATCTTCGAGGAAGAATATTCGGAGTATAGGGAGCGTACATCCTTCATAATACCCTTCACACCCGCTAGAATCTCTAGATTCATATCTATATCGATCGAACGCTATACACCTAGAGATAGATGGGCAAGGATAGCTCTTAAAGCTACGATATACATACTAGCTATAACCCTTATAATATGCTTATCATACGGTAGAACCTACTGCTTCAAGGATAAACCCCCAGTCTAAAACCTGCAGAATACACCGAAACTTTAATAAGAGTTGAGGAGTATCTCTACCTACTTAGGTAGGGAGGATATCTATGAACCTACGTAGTGTAATCCTATCCTCAACGCTATTATCGGTGATAATCGCTGTATCGATTCTAGCTATAGTATCGGTTAACTCTATGCCTGTCTATGCTGAGGTTGGCTTCGACTATATTACGCCTATGAGGAATGCTGTAGATATCGATGAGCTTAAACGCTATGTAGATGACCTCGTAGGATTCGGCTCTAGATTCACAGGCTACCCTGGATGCTATGCTGCAGCGGACTATATAGAAGCAAAATTCAGAGAATTCGGATTAGAGGATGTAGGTAGGCATAGCTTCAAGTTAACCATACCCTTAGATGAAGGCGCATACATAGAGACATCTACAGGTGAAAAGCTTAGGGTATACCCGCTATTCCCCAACCGTGTATGCCCGCCTCAAACCCCTCCAGGAGGCTTGAAGGGGAGGCTAGTCTACGTAGGATACGGGGATTATAGCGAGCTGGATGGTAAGGATCTATACGGGAATATAGTCGTTATGGAGTTCAACAGCCAGTACCGCTGGATAACAGCAGCTAAATTCGGTGCATCAGCCGTAGTATTCCTAGAACCAGAATACACGACTTCCGTGGAGGCTAGGATGAAGCAGCTGGAGACTGTCGCGTGGAACTTCGTAAGAGTATACGCTAAGGGTGAGGAGGCTAGGAGGATTAGGGAGCTAGCGGATAGAGGCGAAACCGTTACGCTCGTATCGGATATGAAGTGGAGGACCGTGGAATCATACAACGTTATAGGCTATGTCTATGGTCAGCGTAGAGACGAATACGTGGTTATATCGGCTCAGTATGATAGCTTCTCATGGATACCAAGCATAGCACCGGGAGCTAGGGAAGCTATAGGTACAGCGGTAATGCTACAACTGGCAAGATACTTCGCAAGAAACCCAGGATTAACCAAGTATACGCTAGTATTCATAGCGTTCTCAGGGACAAACCAGGGCGTAATAGGATCCAGATGGTTCGTGAAAGACTACGTGGAGGGTAGATGGACTG
>JAWCGL010000159.1:0-3208 GCA_038857155.1 Bathyarchaeia archaeon | reverse complement strand
TGGGGGTTGAAGAATGGTAGCCCGGGGGAGATTCGAACTCCCGTCGGCGGGGTTCTCCTCCTCGATATAGTGGGATCCAGAGCCTTATGGGAGGGGCTGGCCCTCACCCGCCTCTCGCCATGCTTGGCCGCTGCACCACCGGGCTATCCTTCGATCTATTATCTCTCCAGAAGGTTTTAAGGGTTTTGGTTGGTTCTATAGGATTTCAGCTATAGATCCTAGCAGCGTCCCAGGTACTCCTCTATTCATCTCGGCTACTACCACCCCGTTTCGTCCATGTACAGCTATTATCTTCCCATGGAACCTTTTAGTTTTCCCGCGTAGCTTGGTTTGTAGTATTAGCTTCCTACCTATCAGCTTCGATGCTTCTAAATCCGATTCTACGCCTTCCGGTTTAACTAGCAGTTTATCCGAGTATTGCTTCTTAGGTCCGGTCCTATATTGTAGGATTCTAGCCTTCATCGAAGCTCGCCTAGTAGGATTTCGATTCTTGAAGCTCAAGTTCATTAACTTTACCCTGCACCTATATAGGGTTTGGATGAGGTTTAGGGTTAAGGTATTCGAGAGCTGCTACTGGATACCTGGGTATGATTTCGAAGGTGAGATCATCTCTAGGGTTAGCCGTTACGCTAGGAGTTGTGACTATCTTGTAATCTCTGAGAAAGCTGTAGCTACAGCTCTAGGCTACCTAGTAGATGAATCTAAACTTGAACCCGGTTTACCTGCTAGGATCCTAGCTAGGGTATGGATACCGGTATTCTGGGGATACATATTGGGTGTTCTATGCAGCTTAAAACCTACTACGCTTATCAAGCTTAGGGTGTATCCGTATATTGATGGAGCCCGCCATAAGGAGGCTGCGATACGCTTCGTCGGACCTATAGCCGCTTTGAAGCATTTCTCTGAAGGTGGGTTGGATGTGAATAACCTACCGTATAGCTATGCATCTATACCTCTACCTAGATGTAGAGCCTACGAGGTAGCTTCGAAGATTAGAGGGAAACTAGTCGATAGATATGGGCTGGATTTAACGGTGGTTATCGTCGATAGCGATCATACGTTCAGCTGGAGATCTATACATATATCCTCTAGACAATCGGTGGATGGGATCATAAACCTATCTACGCTAGGATTCATCATAGGTGCATCGTTAAGGTGGAAAGCTAGACCTACGCCTATAGCTATATCCGGGTCGTATAGTAGCTTGGAGGAAGTCCTAGAGGTTTGTAGAGTAGCGGATAGAGCTATGGGCTACGGTTTAGGTAGGGATATATGGGATGCATCATCTAGATTCGATATTCAACTTACCGGTTTAACATGGGATATCCTTATGATGCATCCACATAAACCATACGCTCTCGTACGCAGAATCGATAAGCTACTCGATTCTAGATAGCTCTTCGAGAAGCCTATCCTCCATGATCCTATGCTCCTTGAAATGCTCGTTCGGATCCTTCGCGAGGGTGTAAACCCAGTAGAGTATAAAGAAGCCTAACGTAGCTATCGTAGCCGCCATGTATACGGCGGTGCTCCTATCAGGGAAGACATAATCTGGACTGAAACCTACGGGTCTGAATCTAGGGTTAACCTCCATAGCTACGGATGAAAAGCTACTTAACACGTATCTCTCCATCCTACTGTGAGCTAGGAAATCCCTATTGAGGAAATGGTATACGTAGATGAGGATCGGTAAGCCTACCAGGGGTATCAACTGTAGGATAGACCATATGAACGCATCCCTCTCACCCCACTCGTAGCTTGCATCCCTAATATCCCTCTCTAGGAGTTGAAGTCTATCCCTCGCATATACACCCTTCTCAGCGCTTACGGCTACGATATAATCCCTCATAGATTCGAACAGCCTTAGAACCCTCCTGAAATGCCTATTCCTCCTATCCACCAACCTATAGACGATATACACGTTGAATAGATGCACGGCTACAAGTATGATAGATACCGCTGTATACCATAGGATCGGAAGTAGGACTATACCAGGTCGAGGGCGTATAGGGATGGGGATACGTACACCTACTATCGATATACATGCGAAGAGTAGTATCGATATGAACGGTACTAGAGGGAGCCATACAGGTATTATACGGTCAGACTCGCTTCTAGCTTCGATACATCTACGTATATACTCTATATGCGGAGGCTTCGAGGACAAGCTAGATCTGCATGGTATCTGCTATGTATTAACCCTTACTATCCGTATAGATGCGGAACTCTTATCTAGGTCTCGTATACCGTTATACTATTCTAGTCATGCCGACGGTGAAGATCGGTATAGTAGGTAAGACGAATACCGGTAAAACCACGTTCTTCAACGCTGCGACCCTACTTAGAGCTGAAGTCGGTACCTATCCGTTTACGACTAAGAAGCCTAACGTAGGTATCGGTTATGCTAGAAGCTTCTGTATATGCTCAGAATTCGGTGTAAAGGATAACCCTAAGAACTCTATATGTATAAGAGGCTTCAGGTTCATACCTGTAGAGCTTATAGATCTACCAGGGCTTATCAAAGGCGCGTGGATGGGGAAAGGTTTAGGTAACCAGTTCCTAACGGTAGCATCTCAAGCCGATGTACTGCTACATATAGTAGATGCATCGGGTAGTATAAACCAGGCTGGTGAGCTCGTAGCTCCGGGTATCGGGGATCCGGTGCAGGATGTAATCGATATAGAGGAGGAGCTTACGATGTGGCTATATAAGATACTGGAGGGTAGTAGAGCTAGGATAGTTAAGATGCTTGAAAGCCGTACCGTAAGGTTGATCCCAGCGTTGGTGCAGCTACTTTCAGGTCTGAAGATAAATAAGGCTCACATAGAGGAGGCACTTAAGCTATCAGACCTTCAGGATGAACCTTTCGAAAGATGGAGCGAAGAAGATCTGAAGCGGTTTGCTATGAATCTTAGAAAGATCTCTAAACCTACGGTGATAGTCGCTAATAAGATGGATGTAAATGGAGCTGAGGAAAATTATGAGAGGCTTATAGAAGCTTTCAAACCTACGCCTGTAGTTCCATGCTCAGCTGAAGCTGAGCTTGCTCTTAGGAGGGCTGAATCCGATGGGCTGGTAGAATATCTACCTGGGGATGAAGTGTTTAAGATTAGATCCTATGATCAGCTATCCGAGAGGCAGAGGGCTGCTTTAAGGTATATAGCGGAAAGGGTTTTCGAGAGGATCTCTAAGACGGGTGTACAGTACG
>JAWCGL010000158.1:0-3229 GCA_038857155.1 Bathyarchaeia archaeon | reverse complement strand
AAGATATCCCATCAGATAAGGATGAATATTGATAATGTATCCTGGTAGTATAGTAGAAGAGGGAAATATAGATACGATAATAAAAGATCCACTTCATCTATATCAAAATCTTTATTGTCAGCCGTACTAATCTTGACCCTAAAAATATCGTGAACATTCACCTCTCCCTATTAAAAATGTCGATATAACGAATTATATGACAGCTACAATTAATGGATGTAAATTTTATATGAAAAACCCATATTCTTTTGGAAAATGTAAAAATGAGGAGCCGAAGTTGAGAACTATTGAAAGTAGGAAAGTAGCCTGCCACCTATATTAATCTTTAATCTATCTATAAATCAGAGATAACTATATTTGAGTTATATAATCCTTCTAACTGATGTAACTGTTTATGGTTTTCAGGGTGTGATTTGAATGGACGTTGTAACGGCACCTATCGTATGCTACGATTAAGGTTTATATAGGTCTTATTGTAACTTCTAGTTACCTAGAGTTACTTTAGGTGTTTAGATGCCCCTGTTAACCTCGACGCTCGGTATGGGGGTTAATAGGTGTGAGCGGTGTTAGCGGATACTACCGATATATGCATGGATACGGCTTAACCTATCATCCCGGTAGGTTGAATCGTCCTCCAGATATCTATGGATTCACCCCTATATTATGGATAGGCTATGGATTGGGGTATGGAGAGATACTATGGAGAAACCTAGGGGGGTATCGGTCTGTATTAGAGGTGGATATGCTTTAACAATCCTACCTCTATATGCTCGTATCCTTTAGTCTAGCTGAGGTTTTATCGAATAGATCTTCGTATATCTTTAGAGCTTCTCCTAAGGCTTCGTCTACACCTCTTTTACCCAGTTCTACGTCTATCATCAGCTGCTCTACATACCTCCTCGTATCTGGTGTGACGAGTCTTTCATCTACGCTTCTTAGGAGGTTTATCAAGGATTCGCCTAGGCTACTTAGATGGAACGATCTACCCTTCTTCTCAGCGTAGCCTCTCTCGACTATTATCTGAGGATAGTCTGCTCTTGTAGCATCAGTCCCTATGGAGTGCTTTTCTAGAAGCTTTAGCAGCTCTGATTCTGTTAGACGTGGTGGGGGCTTAGTCTTCCTCTCCTTCATATCGATTTCGAGTATAGGATGTTTCCCGCCTACTTCGAGCTTCGGTATCCATAGTAGATCCTTAGGTTTGAAGTATGGGAATACCTTGTAGAATCCTTCATCGACGATATATCTACCTGTAGCGTTTAAGGGTAAACCTCCGATATCTACATCTATCCTCCACCTCTTAATGTATGCATCCCTACCTACTACGTTAGCTAGGTATCTCCTAGCTATATACTCCCATACGACACCGGCGGGATCCCTTCGAGGGTAGTATGCGGTGGGATGTATAGGCGGGTGGGCTCCATCGTTCTTCGATCCATCCGTAGGATCGAAGCAGCTCATATCTATATACCTGGATAGAGGTGTGGATGATAGCATCGATAGTATAGATCTATGATCTATGGTTAACCACATATTAGTCTCGGTTCTAGGATAGCTTATATACCCGTCTCCGTATAGCGATTCAGCTATAGCCATAATCTTCGAAGCCGGTAGACTTGTGATCCTAGATAGCTCCTGTAGCATGGCGTCCGTATCTGTAGGTAGAGGTTTACGTTCAACTTCATCTTTAAGCTGGTAGCCTGTTATGTATGCATACCTAGAGTTCTTCATAGAGTCGTATGCCGTACGAGCTTTAGCTTGATCCTTTATGGGATCCGATGAGAACTCTACCCTAACTCCATCGATATCTAGGATCGCCGATAGCGTATAGTACTTCTCAGGTTTGAATCTTCTAATCTCCATCTCCTTCTGGTATACGAACCATAGCGTAGGGATCTGGCATGAACCCCACGATATTAAACCGCTGCTATCGAACCTACCTGAGAGGGTTAGAAGCCTAGTATAGGCTGCACCTGTTACAAGATCGAATTTATGGCGTAGTAGAGCTTTCCAAACCCACCTCCACCTAAGATCGGGCTCCAGGTTCATCCATGCACGTCTAAGCTCACCCATCGTGGTAGCGTTAAACCTCATACGACTATACCTAGGTGTAGAGCCTAGGGTATCCTTAGCTATCAAGAGTACTTCGTATGCTATCAGCTCGCCTTCAGGATCGTTATCCGTAGCTAACACTAGCATACCCGCATCCCTAAGAGATTCGGTAAGCCTCCTATAAGATTCACGATCCCTAACAACCCATTCTACAGGAGCTTTGAAGAGCTCACGCGGATCGATGCTCCTCCACCTAGAATAGCTTTCAGGGAAATCGAGCTCTAGTATATGTCCTTTCAAAGCTAGGACTGGGTGGGGTAGCTTTATAGCCGATCTAATATTCCTAGCAACCGAAGGCTTCTCAGCTACTGTAAGCATAGAAGCATACATCGGTAAGACTATACAAAATCTATTTATAAACATTACCACCGGATAAACTATAAACGATAAATCGAAACAATATGCTACATCCATCGATAAATACACTACAATATAGTAATCTCTATAGACTGAAAATATGCATAGGGATTATAGGCGTTAGAATCCATCCCAGTCTTTAAAGAACGACTTCTTCCTAGGATACATCCTAGATAGAGGGGTATAGCTAGCGATCCTAGAAACGTTTAAATGGTATCGGTATAGCTAGCTAATCTAGGGTTTGAAAACAGAGAGCTTGAAGAAGGAGATTCTAGAACTTCTAGATAGAGATATAGAGTTCCGTTATGCTATAGCAGGCTATCTAGGCCTATCTGAGATTCTAAGGAGGCTTGATAGCTTAGCCGAGGAGCAGGTTAGGCTTAGGGAGGAGCAGACTAGGATATGGGAGGAGATCGGAAAGGTTTGGATCGAGATTAAAGCGTTAAGAGAAGAGCAGGTTAAGGTTTGGGAGGAGATTAAAGCCCTCAGGGATGAGCAAGCTAGGCTTAGGGAGGATATGGTAGCTGGTTTTAGGAGGCATGATGAGATATTGGAGAGGCATAGCGAGGAGATAGCTAAGCTTAGACAGGATATGATCGAAGGATTCGAGAGGCATGATAAAGAGTTCGCTAGGATATGGGAGGAGATTAAAGCCCTCAGGGAGGAGCATGTTAAGTTTCGTAAGAGTCAAATTAGGCTTGAAAGAAGTGTGGATTCTTTGAGGAGAGCTATGATAAGCGGGTTTGGCGAGATGAGTAGATTC
>JAWCGL010000157.1:0-3252 GCA_038857155.1 Bathyarchaeia archaeon | reverse complement strand
TTGATTTATAGGTTTCCAGCCTTCCATAGGTAAACGTTAAGTATAAGATAGCTTATCGAGCGGTTTAAGCTATGCTGGGAGAAGCTTTAGCGCTATCTACGGCTATACTATGGGCTCTAACACCTGTATTCTCTAAGAAAGCTCTAAGATATGCTACGGCTGTAGAGTTAAGCTTGGTACGCAGTATATCAGGTTCTCTAACGTTAATCCTAATACTACCGGTTCTACGTGGGGGATTGATCTTCCAGCTAGATATATATGGCTTTCTCCTACTACTAGCGGCTACAGCTATAGGTATAGGCGTCGGGGATACAGTATTCTTCAAGGGTATAGATGCTATAGGCGTCTCACGCGGCGTAGCGGTATCATCGGTACACCCACTAATCGTACTTTTAATCTCAGCTTCTATACTCAGTGAGAGTATAACCTTAGTTAACGTGATCGGGGGTGTACTCGTAGTTTCAGCGTCTATTGTAGTAGCGTTATCAGGGGAGGAATCTAAGGGCGGTTCAAACCAGTATATAGAGGGGATAGTGTTATCCCTAGCTTCAGCGCTTCTATGGTCTATAGCTGTAACCTTCGTATCTATAGGTGTTAGGAGCGTAGATCCGTTGATAGGTAATGCCTATAGATTCCTTATACTAGCTTTAGCTATGCTACCTACGTGTAGACGTAGCATACATAAGCTTAGAGATAGTAGGCTACTGTTATGGGGTTCGCTATCAGGGTTAACAGGGTTATCTCTAGGTACGACGCTATACCTTGAGAGTATAAGGTTGATAGGAGCCGGTAAAGCTACGGTTATAACAGGTATACAGCCTATAATCTCAGCTCTAGCGGCGGGCTTATCTCTTAGGGAGAGGCTGAACATGAGGATATGGATAGCCGTACTGCTAGCATCGATCGGTATAATCCTCCTCGAACTATAGATCTAAATCGATCGAGCCGTTCTCTTCACGTCGCATACCGCCAGGTATATAAACTATTATATGATACATGGATCTATATTATGGTCGGAGTGGTGAATGAGGCTTGCCGTCTACGGTGAAATCCTATAGTAGGGGTTTGAGGGAGATTACGTTCTATATGCATCCGGAGGGTAGGATGAGACTACAGATCTGTAGCGATAATGTTATGCGTGTAACCTATACTCCAAGCTCGAAGCTGCCTGGAGATAGCAGTCTATCGATCGTTAATACATGTTTGAAGCAGGTTGATTGGAGGATCATGAGGGAGCCGTCTAGGGCCACGGTAGCTACCGATAGGTTGGAGGCTTCGGTAGATCTGGATACAGGGCTTATAGAGTTCTACGACCTCTCTGGATCTTCGATTATCGAGGAGGATTCTAGATCGCTGATATCTATCGAGCTACCGGATGGGGAGGCTTATAGCGTAGAGCAGACTTTCAGAGTATCTACGGATGAAAGACTCTACGGTTTAGGGCAGCATCCGGGTATATTCGATTATAGGGGTCGTAGTGTTACGCTTATACAGAGGAATTGGGATGTAGCTATACCATTCCTAGTATCGAGTAGAGGCTACGGTATACTATGGGATAACTATTCTATGATTAGATTCGAAAGCTTCACCGATAACTGTTCTAGTAGGATTAGGTTTTGGTCTGAAGCTTCAGATGCTATAGACTACTACCTAATCTATGGTCCAGATATAGATGATGTGATAGCATCTTACCGTAAGCTAACCGGTGATTCACCTCTATTACCGGTGTGGGCTTACGGATTCTGGCAATCTAAGGAGAGGTATAAGACGCAGGATGAGATCCTAGAGGTTGCTAGAACTTTTAGGAGTAGAGGTATACCTATCGATATCATAGTATTGGATTGGAAGTACTGGGGTAAGTATGGATGGAATGCTTTCAAGTTCGACGAAGAATCCTTCCCAGATCCAGCTGGGATGGTTAAGAATCTGCATGAGCTCGGTATACGTATGCTAATCTCTATATGGCCGATATTCGGTGAGGAGACTGATATCTACAAGGATATGGAGAGTAGAGGTTTCATATGCCCTGGTACTAGATGCTATGATCCCTTCAACGAGGAGGCTAGGAGGTTGTATTGGGAGTATATTAGGAGAAGCTTCTTCGATATAGGCGTGGATGGATGGTGGCTTGATGCGACAGAACCCGAGACTGGTGTAGGATGGGCTTCGTTCTATACACCATTCCGTTCATCGGCTACGGCTATAGGTTCGGGTGCTAGGTATCTGAACGCATACTCGCTTATGACGACTAGAGCCGTCTATGAAGGGCAGCGTAGCATCTCGGATAAACGTGTAGTTATACTTACTAGATCGGCTTTCACAGGTCAGCAGAGATACTCGGCTATAACATGGTCTGGGGATATATGCCACGATTGGGGTATACTTAAGGAGCAGATAGCCGCAGGGTTAAACTTCTCTATCTCAGGTATACCATACTGGACTACGGATATAGGTGGATTCTTCAGCGGTAACCCTGAGACTGACTCCTATAGGGAGATATTCGTTAGATGGTTTCAATGGGGTTCCTTCTGCCCTATTTTCAGAGTGCATGGGACGACGTATGCTAAGGAGCCTTGGAGGTTTGGATCAGAATATGAGAGGATACTTGTTAAGTATATCAGGTTGAGGTATAGGCTGCTACCATACATATATTCTCATGCATGGAGGGTTACGAAGGAAGGCTATACGTTTATGAGACCGTTAATAATGGATTTCAGAATGGATACTAGGGTAGCCGATATAGATGACCAGTATATGTTTGGATCCGCTATAATGGTTAGTCCTGTAACCCTTCCCAAGATTAAGGCTAGGTGGATCTATCTACCTAGGAGTATATGTGGGTGGTACGATTTCTGGACTGGAAGACATATGAATGGAGGGGTATGGATCGAAACACCTACGCCTATAGACATAATCCCGCTCCATGTTAAAGCTGGATCTATAATACCTATGGCTCCGCCGCTACAGTATGCGAAGGAGAAGCCTTGGAACCCTATAGAGGTTAGAGTATACCGTGGAGCTGATGCTAGCTTCACGTTATACGAAGATGATGGAGAAACATATAGCTACGAGAGGGGTGAATATAGCCTAACCCCTATTACATGGCTTGAAGATGAAGGTAGGTTGATTATAGGTGCGAGGGAGGGGGGCTATCCTGGTATGTTAAGGGAGAGATCCTTCCATATAGTATTCGTTAGGGATGGATATGGTATCGGTGTTGAGGAGACTGTTATACCTGATAGGGTGGTTAAA
>JAWCGL010000156.1:0-3312 GCA_038857155.1 Bathyarchaeia archaeon | reverse complement strand
GGCTTAGATAGGTTTAGGTATAGGTTTAGATGGCTTAGAATACCTGTATTCACCGTCGAATGTCTACAGAGAGCTTTGAAGGAATATAGGATAACGTTAGATTTAGGTTTATCTTGGGTTGGATGTAGGGTTTCAGGTAACAGTTTATGTGCGGATGAACTATGCGTAGATGTATCCAGTATCGATAATCTTAGGGATAATCGTGCTGTATACGTATTAGAGGATGGTGTATTTAAGCCTATAGCATTCTGGGGTGGTGAGCATTTTTATAAGCTTATATCCGTTAAGTACGATGCTGCCCCTACCCTGGAGATAGATGGTATCCATATGCATAGAGTATCCGGTATATCTCCGTGGGATGATGCGAAGCTTAAGGTACACCATCTAATGCTACGTAGAGGTATGAATGTTCTGGATATAGGTACAGGTCTAGGTTATACCGCTATATGGTGTAGACGTATGGATGCCATCGTCTATACGGTGGAGAAGGATCCATGGGTTCTCGAAATAGCGTCTTTTAATCCTTGGAGTAGATTCCTAGAGGATCCAAGTATAGATATGATGCTTTCGGATGCATATGACCTCGTAAAGATGCTACCGGATCTCAGCTTTCATAGGATACTCCATGACCCCCCTAGATTCAGTCTAGCCGGAGAATTATATAGTCTAGAGTTCTATAGGGAGCTTTATAGATTGCTTAAACCAGGCGGCCTTCTCCTACATTATACTGGTAAACCTGGTATGATTCAGGGTCGTAGGCTTGTAGGAGGGGTAGCTAGACGTCTACGCGAAGCAGGTTTCGAGAATATAGAATGGATAGAGGATGTTCAAGGATTTAGATGCTTAAAATCTTAATCTCTCATAGCTTCGATCCTAAAGTTTGTGATACCCGCTCGTTTACCAGCTTTCTCCAATCTCCGTAGACATTTACGTGTAAGTTTACCTACCTCATCTTCATCGATGTATACTATCGCCTCTCCCCCTCGCACTTCAACCCTACATCTATCCACATATCTGTTTAGGACATTCTCCAGGATAGAGGATGCCTCTGACTCTGTTGCCTCTCTACGTTTAATAGGTACGACGAACGTTCTCTCTCCGAAGACGTATATCTCATATTCAACCTCACCTGAAAGGTAGTCTCTAACCTGGACTACAGGTCTCGCTAGATCAGAATCTCTCAGGCCATGAGGTATCTTAACGATTGTTTCGAGGGAATATACTTTCGTAACAAACCCGTTCTCTAGGAATATAACCGTATCCACTATAGATGGTATCATACCAAGCTCAACCCTACCTACGAATCTCTGGATAGCATCTATAGGGGTAGTAGCATGAACGACACCTATCATACCGACACCTGCTAGCCTTAGATCGGCGTATAGCTTGAAATCCCCGGTCCCCCTCATCTCGTCGAAAACCGTGTAGTCAGGTCTACTGAGGAGAAGCACATCGTATATCTCATCCGGATCTGAAACATTCTTAGAATACTGTGTTATAGCATCTGGAAGCTGTAGATCTCTAGGAGATTCTATAGTCTTAACTATCTTCCCTAAACTCAGATAGTATTCTGCTAGAGCTTGAGCGAACGTAGATTTACCCATACCAGGTGCCCCGGCTATGAGTATACCCTCAGCCTGAGATTCAAGTCTGCTTACAAGTTTAGATGGCAACCTATAGTCTCTAATCGTAAGTTTAACTATAGGTTTAACCGCTGTTATCTCTAAGCCGTCGCTAAAAGGCGGATAAGCTACTACTATCCTGTAGGGGCCTATCTGGAAGATCTTAGATCCATCTCTATCCACTTCTAGGTATGCTTCCCCGCTCCGCACTTTATCCATGAACCCCTCTACCAGAGCCTCTAGATCCTCCCTACTTAGAACTATCTCATCAAGAGTTTCGAAACGCCAGTTGCCAGGTATACCACGCTTAAGCCTAGGTGGAACCCCCTCCTTAAGATGGGCAGACATAACGTTTTCTCCGAAGAAATCTTCGAGTTTAAGCTTAGAGGAGGGAGGCGCATATATGCACCTCACGTTTAACGCTTCGGCTATGCTCGCTAACGCTAAATCGCATGTAACTATCGATGCCCCCATGCTTAAAGCCTCCCCTACGAGAGCTTCAGGTGTATCACTCTGCATAGGTGATATACTTATCGGTGTATCCCTCTCCCTAAGAAGCTTCACAGATTCCTCGAGACTTTGGAGGAGCCATTTATCACCGCTTAGAAATCTTTCACGCACCTTCCTAAGTACTATATCAGGTATTATAAGCTCGCCATCGAGTACCCCGTCTAATACAAGCTTCTTAATAAGCCCATTCCTTAACGCCGATAGATCTACTATAAACTTGGGCAAACCTCACGATACTCCAAGCTATAACACGATCAGCTTTATATAAAGCTTACCTGAGATAAACTTTATGATACCAAGTGCAGATACCTCGTAACAGAATCTGGTGCTAACGTCACAACCAACCCCTCTCCAAGCTCCTCCGCTATCCTTAACGCTATACATAAATTTGCACCTGTAGATAAGCCGCCCATTATCCCTTCAAACCTTATAGCATCCTTCATACAATTCAACGCCTCTCTGAATCCAACCTCCTCTACCCTATCGATCAACCCACGATACCTTACGTATATACCCGGTATACCATCATGCGAAAGCCCCTCTATCCTCTCACCCACCATCCCTAGACCCTTAGAGATAGCCGACCCCTTAGGCACTACCCCTATAATCTCAACATTATTAGCTCTCTCTTTGAGACACATAGCTACACCCGCTATTGTTCCACAGGTACCTATACCCATAACGAAGGCATCGAGGATACCCCTAGTCTGCTTATAGATCTCCATCGCAGTCGTCTCGTAGTGAGCTTTAACGTTAGCTTCGTTGTCATACTGATTGAGAAATACTCCCCCCTCCCTACACGCGACCTCCTTTGCAGTCTTCAAAGCCTCTTCGTATCCTCCAGATACCTCGATCACGGTTGCGCCTAAAGCTTTAATCAACCCTACCTTTACAGGTGAAGCCCCCTCCTCGACGACGAGTATCGCTTTATAGCCTAACTGAGCTGCAACCCATGCTACGGATAAAGCCGTATTCCCGCTTGACGCCTCTACGACTACTCCACCCGGTCTAAGTATACCCCGCTTCTCCGCATCTCTAATCATGTAAACGGCTATTCGATCCTTATGACTACCAGTAGGATTCACATACTCTAACTTAACGAGTACTCTAGCCATACCAGGCTTCCTGAGATTCCTAAGCTCTACGATCGGCGTCCCCCCTACCAACGATAATATATCCG
>JAWCGL010000155.1:658-3440 GCA_038857155.1 Bathyarchaeia archaeon | reverse complement strand
ACCACGTACGGCTTACCATCGACGTTTAGCTCTTTCGTGTAGGTGAAGTCGCCTTTATTTTCGAATCTATGCTTTAAGGCTTCCTCTATTAACTCTCCGACGGCAGACTTGGCATTGTATGTTTCAGCCCTCTCCAGCTCTAGGAGCCTCAGCCTCATCTTACGCCTCTCAGGGCATCAGCAGACCTCATGGATGAAGAGAAGTGCTTTGCTAGCCTCCCTATACTTCCTCCTTAATCCCTCTCTGGCAATGATATATTTTTGAGCTATTTCCGTGAATATCCCGTCTATCCGCCTCGCTACTGCAGGCTCCATCTCCTATTCAGCTCCTCCACAAGCTTAGCAATGGATTCGCCGCCCCCTTCCCTGAAAATCTGATGAGCCTGTCAAGGATTTCTGAAGCTTCTTTAAGCGAAAGACCTATCCTCTTAATCCCAAACTTGTGTAAGGCTTCCCTCCTATTCAGTATAGTCCACAGCAATGTTGATCTTCTATATAATTTTATTAGCTTAAGTATACATGGTATTGTCGCTATAGTATTTGATGCCCTAGCGTGCAGGATCCTCTGGTTTGAGACGGTAAGGCTGTGGATGGGAAAACCCTTTTAAAATCCTATGCACCTACATTGATGGACTAAAAACGTTAGGCTCCCCTTGCCATAATCCCCTCATTTACGCCAAAATCATAATATTATATAGCTCACAACATAGTTTAAGGAGGATGACGTTCATATCCTCTGGGGCGAAGTTTAAAATTCCCGAGAGATTAATGGTGGATATCAACTCGTCGTATGGAGAAGATGTAGGAGTTATGGATGGGGCGCTTAAGTCTACCATAATCTTCTGTAGAGGGCTCGGTTATAACGTTGCTTTGAAATAGAGCTATTTCGATCCATCTGTAATCCATCCTACGGCTAAGATCGCGGTCTCTTATGATTCTCTTTAAAAGTTTAAAGCTTTATAACGGTATCTTGATCTTAGGGGCTTGAATGACCGATAGATTCTATATGTCTCTAGCGGTATTCTCAGCCTTTATACTCCTTCATGGATTGGTTTATGGCTTCGGAGCTGTAGACGATGAATTCATAGAATCTGGGCGTATATACTCTGGTAGTCTCCCCCCAGATGGTTCTATATCCTATAAGGTTAGGCTACAGGAAGCTGAATCTCTCCTAGTGGTTCATATAGAGGCTTTAGAGGGGATGTTTAAGCTTAACGTCTCAGGGCTTATCAGCGAAGCTTCCACGAATATAGTGTACTATAGGGCGCCATACCTATACTATGTCGTAGGTGATGGTGTAGGATCGTTGGAGCTTAGGAATACCGGTGTAAACTCTACTCTAACCTATAGATTCTACGTAGATACGACAACACCTCTGAAGGATGGCCTACGGATATCTAAACCTATATGTTTGGAGGGTGGGATAGCGTCGTTCAGTCTGGATCTCAAGAGGGGTGATAGAGTCGAGGTACGGGCTTCCCCTATAGGTATAACGGGTTTAAGCCTCGAAGTATATACGCTCTACTACGAGCTAGCTAAGGGTAGCTTAGGGTATATGTTGGTCTTATACAAAGCTGTTGAAGATGGGAAGCTAAGCTTCGAAGCAGATCTAGAAGGCGTATACTACATCCTTGTAAGGTCTAAGGAGGGTGAGGGCGTGGTTTTAGTAGCCTGTGAGATAGAGGAGTCTATGCTGGGTCAAAACTGGTTCTGGATTATACCTTTATGTTTATCCATACCCGCTACCTTAGGATTCACCTCTATAGTGAAACTTAATGATGTAAGGAAGCTCCCCCCTCCTAAACGTTACATCTCGATGGGTATCTATACATCGATCCCGACGATCATTTCGTTCATATCGACGGCGGGAGCCTATACGTATAAGGCTCCCATCTACATCCCGCTACTCCAAACATCTACGGCTCTATACGGGTTAACAACCGCCTACAGGCTCTATGGAGCTATACTAGATAGGCTGGAGGAAACGGCTATATGCCAATACTGCGGTAAGATCGTAGATCTTAAGGTGAACCTATGCTGCGGGGTCAGGGTTAAATCTATAGGTTTACCCTGGTATCTTACAGCTCCATCCATAGCCCTCCTACTATTCCTAGTAGGTTTAAGCTTGAAGGTGTTAGGTTTAGATCTCGATCTACTAGCCTTAACTGTAGCTGGAGGGGTAGCTGGAAGCTTCCTATCTTGGTATTTTAATAGGAGGTTAGACTTATGGGGGGCGTTAAAGCTCTTATGTGCAGGGCTGATATTCTCAGCTCTATCCCCGATCATAGTCTTACTCCTGATAGGATTAATCGGACCGGTTATGCGACCGGTAGAGTTATGGAGAGGTGCAAGCTATGCTAGGATTAGGGTGACGAATCCAACCCTACCTATAACATTCTATATATTCTTCAGCCTGATAGTAGCTATCGCTATGATATACTTTATAGTTGAAGCTAGGACGATAGCTAAGAATAGGTATGTTTAGCTTTACAAGCCTTCTTAAACAGTCAGCCGATGGGCTTCTCACGTTACCGTAGCCTCTAGCAGTCTAAATATACCCCTCCAAAGCTGATGCGGCATATCCCAACATGCTTATAAGCTTGCTTAGCCTCGATCTAATCTCTACGACTCTTCCGACATTCTATCCCTGTAGATATTATCCATACATAATATAGTGTGCTACATCATATATGTTTCCGCTAACTAGCTTTATAGGTATTCCACCCTGTATATCGTAGACTCTTATGATAGCTATACCTCCATACCTGCTGAACAAATTTGAA
>JAWCGL010000155.1:0-648 GCA_038857155.1 Bathyarchaeia archaeon | reverse complement strand
AGCTCCTTATAGGGGTCTTCAGATCTTAGATCCGAAGGATACCCAGTATAATAGCTACTTGCAGTATCGAGTATAGTTAATCCGCCTCCTATCGAGAAGGCTACAGCTACATGCCCCCCGCCATCTCTAAGCGTTATATCTAGCAGCCAGAGTATATACTCTCCACCGTAGACGTAGCGTTGGTAGCATCTTATCAACGCATATAGAAGTATAGCTTGATCCTCACAGTCCCCCTGCCCATAGCTTAGAACCTCACTTGGGGATAGAATAATCTGTTTATACGTCATTTTCACGTATACTCCACGTTCAAAATCTGATATCAAGGGAGGATAGGGTACTGGCGGATCGTAAGCATACTTTACATTCTTCTTAACATAATCGTAGAGTTCTTTCACGCTAAGCTGGTAATCGCTAGGATACGATACCATCGATCTCACTAGATGAGTTAGGTTCGATATCTCGCTATCGTTCAGAACCCTGCTTATAGAATCTTCGAAGAATAGGTAAGATAAAACGTATCTTCTCCAATCCTCATAGCCGTCGACTAGCCGTCGATAACTGATTCGTAGAGTGGAATAGCTGTTCTCTAAAACTCTATAGCTTTCGGCTAGATTGCTAACCCTGCTACTCAGAGTCTCATACTCCTTC
>JAWCGL010000154.1:0-3482 GCA_038857155.1 Bathyarchaeia archaeon | reverse complement strand
GTATATCTACACTCAATGTAGAGTATGGAGGATTATTCCGTGATACCTTCATAGATTTCAGCACTCCGAGCTTCGGTCATGCAACTTCAGGTATTGCATGCACCGTTATCCTGTGGCTAGAGTTAACGCAGATCTTGGAAGATAAACGTTACATAGAACCTATGAGGAAAGCGTTGAGATTTTGTATAAGTATGCAGTTTAGAAACCCTGAGGATCCGAATCTTAGAGGAGCTATATTGGAGAAGGTGCTACCGCCTATAGATGGTACGGATAAGTCTCCATACCACATCAGGGATCTAGGCACGATATTCTTCATACAAGCAGTCGCTAAGATACTATCGAATCTCGAATCGGTGAGGTAGAGCTATGATCCTAGGTAGCTAATAGTCTCCCACAGCCATCGTGTATCTATATATGATCCCTAAGCTGTGTATCCTTTCTGATGACCTCTAGGATCTTCCTAACAGGTAGGCCTGGTATCGGTAAGACTACCGTCGTCTTAGAGACTATCAATCTTCTCAGCGGGTCGGGTATACGTATCGGTGGTATGGTAAGCTTCGAGGTTAGGGAGTCTGGCGTTAGGGTTGGCTTCAGGGTTAAGGATATATCTACCGGTTTAGAGGGTTGGCTTGCTCACGTATCGTTCACCTCCGGTCCTAGGATAGGTAGGTATAGGGTTAGCATCGAGGAGTTTGAATCCGTAGGCGTTAAAGCTATACTCGATGCTTTAAACGACGACTCTATAGAGGTTGTGGTTGTAGATGAAATCGGCCCTATGGAGCTTCTATCACGAAGGTTTAGGGATACCATCTACCGGCTACTAGACTCTAACAAGAATATACTAGGTACGATACACTATAGATGTGAGGATCCTCTAGCTAGACGTATAAGATCTATGAGCGGCGTAGAGGTATTGGAGGTTACCTTCGATAATAGGAATAAGCTTCCATCGGCGCTCTACGATCGATTATCCCGTTCACACCATTTCTAGTCTCCACACCTATCTTGATCATAAGTCTAATCTAGTTAACGGTATGCTCAGAAGTCTTGTATTCAAATATGTTGCTCAAAACTATCGATAGTTCATCTTACAGTTAGAAGCATAGATTCTCTTATCCTTATAAAACGTAGCGTTACTAAATTTGAGTTGTAGTTATGTTAATCCGGTAATCTTGCAATTTTATTATATGGCAAGAAATCTTTATATGAAGTTTAACGGAAGCTCTGATCGATCATATGAGGGTGGAGCAGGCTACCGCCGATGTAAAGCTTGAATTTAAGGGTAGAAGTATCGGATTGAAAGCTTTAGTCGATACCGGTGCTAGTAGAAGCGTGATTTCTAAAAGATTAGCTGAGGAGCTTGGAGCACTCATCCCATTAGATGAACCCTATGAGCTTAGGATAGCCTATAAATATGGAAAGCTGAGGATGGTAGAGCAATCCTTGGTTAAGGTAGCTTTCCGAGACGTTGAGGTTCCAGGTAGGGTTGTATTCGAAGTAGCAGAGAAGCTGGGGGAGATGTACCTTTAGTAATCGGTAGACCTGAGATATATGCTTGGGATACAATATTTACGTCTGAAGGACCCAAACCTAGGAAGGTACCCATAGAATTCGAAGTAATCTAGCAGCCAACGAAAACTATCGATATAGATACCATATAGCATACATATCTAGTCCTAGCCGAGGGCTATGTGAAAACTACCTCTACGACGCTATAGATTATATCGGATATCTCTAAGCTGGCTCAAAGCTTAAAGAAGTTGGAAAGTCTTGGGGGGAAGATTCTAGTAGATGTATCGATTTCTGAGTTAGGTATAGATGCCGTGTAGTGTTTCGCTGCCTATAATTTCTACCTAAATCCCCCCGACTATTTCATCGAAGTCTTTCCGGTGTCATCCCAGTAATCCCTAGTCTCCATATACTCACGCATAGCCTCCCTAAGCTCTCTAAAGAATTCTTCTTCATCGCTATGCCTCTTAGCTAGTATAGGATAGGCTGTTAGCGGTCCTACACCTCTAACGGATAGAGCTATGAATGCTCTACCGCCGTAGAGCTTTACTAGATCCGCAGCCATATCTACGTTAAGTATAAGCCTCTCCTCCTCATCGCTAAGCTTCACACCATCCATCCTTTTCTTTAGAGCCTCGGTAGTTTCCTCCCTCCTCCACTTTACTACGCTCACTTCCCTCCCACCGCATGATGGACATAAAACTTCTTGGAGGAGATCTCTAACAGGTTTCCTCCAAGAGTATAGGCATGATAAGCATACGAGGTTCAATACTCTAGATAGGAGCATATCCTTAAAAGATTGATCATCGTAGAATTCCGCTTCTACACCTAGATCGAATATAGGCCTAGCTATAGGTGTAGGTTCAGATAGATCTTCTAGTACCTTAACCTCCATCCCCCCATTCCTGATATACTCCATGACCCTTCTGAAGTTATCGTAGTCGTAGTGGTATTTAAGCTGGAATCGAACGGTCTCCTCGTATATAGGTGTATCCTTAAATCTATCGGGTAGCGTCGCTAGATAGCTTGCAGACTTATAGTATAGGCTGCCAGGTATAGCGTCGAACTTTAAAGCTATATGTCTCATAACGTAGCTATCGGCTGAATCCCATAGTATACGTCTACAATCATCTAGGTCTATACTCCTGATAACCTCTACTAGATCGCTTACCCTAGGTAGAGCTGGAGCCATGAGCAGTATCCTGTAGGCATCCCATCTAGCTATACACTCTACGTTGAACCTCTCCTTCAATACATAGGATAGTATCTTAGCTATACACCTATTCACAGAATGCCCGCTGCATACATGTATGACTATATAGCCCCCTACGGATTCGATCAGTATCAGGCTATCCTTCGGGAGGGGATACCCCTCATCTAGATGCCTATATATAGGCTTTAAAGCCTCCTCGAAGCTTCCAGGATCCGATGGATACATAGATGATAGTATCCTAGAAGCCTCCGCTATACCTAAGCCTTTAACGTATAGATCTTCGATAAGCCTCCTCAGACGACCGACTTCCATAGCTACATCGAAAGGTGTAGGTAGAACCTCACCCTCCCATCCAGGTATAGCTGCTAGGTAATCCTCAGCCCTCCTGACGTAGACGTCGAATCCTCGAATCCTAGATATAACCCATGGGACACCCCTAAGTATAAGCTTAACACCAGGCTTACCGTAGCTTGCATAGAAATCCTCACCTAGATGTCCTATCTCATATCCAGTTTCTTCATCAAAGACAGGGTACTTCACCTCTTCAGGTATGGTAGAAACATGCTTGATATAGTATAGCCTAGTCCTACTATTCGATCTAATATATTCGCCATCGAAATCTATGAGTCCAAGCTTAGCCATATACTCTATGAGTTTACGTAAATCTTCAATCTTCACCTCCCTATAGGGATAAGTCGATGATACTATATCGAATATATCACTTAAACTAGAGCTTCCATCGTTATCTAAGACTATACCG
>JAWCGL010000153.1:0-3490 GCA_038857155.1 Bathyarchaeia archaeon | reverse complement strand
GAGTTCAGGTTTAAACCCTATCTCAGATATACCTGATACATGCGGGCATGATACGTTAAGCTCTAGAGCGGATACGTTTGGATGCTTAGCTATAATTCTAGCCGTCTCGGCTATCTCCTCTACGCTGTATCCGTAAAAGCTCGCTATAAGCGGTGAACCGAAGCTACCGGCTTCATCCAACTCCTTTAAGAACGATTCAACTCCAGGGTTAGGTAGACCCATAGAGTTTATAAATCCATACGGAAGTACGGCTATCGTAGGATTGGGATACCCATCCCTAGGCTTCAAACCTATAGATTTCGTCGTAACCGCTCCAACACCTTCAACCCTACTGATCTCCGCTAACAGTCTACCAGGTAACCCTAGTATACCTGAAGCTAGTATCAGAGGTGTTCTAAGGCTTAGACCTGCTAAATAGACTCCTAGATCTACGCTCATCTACAGTCAGAGTATATATGGCATTCAAGGTAAATACTTATTAGGCTTCGCATCCTAACTCTATAACCTGGTGGCGTATATGCCTACGCATGGAAGCTTAACTAAAGCTGGTAAAGTTAGAAGCCAGACGCCCAAACTTCCAGCTAGAGAGAAGCATAGCTCCATACCTAGGGTTAGAAATACTAGAAACTATATGAAGAGGATCGTGTTAGAGAGAGCCCCAGGTCAAAACATCAATAACCTACCTAGATCTAGGTAGAGCTTTTAAGGATGCATCGCGCATATTCGACTCAGGAGCCTGTCCTTAAAGCTCGATCTTAAATCCGAGATCGATCGAAGCTAGCTACTAGGTTACTGGTGGAAGAGAGGAAAATATAAGGTAGATCAACCTGCCTATACGATGTATCCTCTTCCAGATTCTCAGCTCTACCGGTTTAGGCTTCCTAGCAACTGGTATAGTAGCGATCCTATCCTAGCGTATCCGGTCGAATCTCTCTGATCGAACCCTGTTCTCTTTAAGCTTCTAAGCTCAGGTGCGAATAGCGATGTCGGCGACTCTCTACCGACTATGTAGAAGTTACCTTTATACAGTTTTACGTAGATCGTCCCGTTAACATGCTTCTGCGTAGAATCTATGAAAGCATCTAGATCCCTCCTAAGCGGGTGGAACCACATAGCATGATACACCATATCAGCCCATAGCATATCGACGATACTCTTGAATCTAAGCTGATCCTTCGTTAGGGTGAGCTGCTCTAGATCCCTATGAGTTTTAAGTAGTATAGTCGCAGCTGGGGCCTCGTATAGCTCTCTAGATTTCAGCCCTATCATGCCATCTTCGAGTACATCTATCAAGCCTACCCCATGCATCCCGCCTACACGGTTGAGATATAGTATAACCTCGACTATATCCTTAACATCATCGACTCTTACAGGTATGCCCTCCCTAAATTCTATGGAAACTTCTTGAGGTTTATCTTGTGCTCGCTCCGGTGGTGTAACCCATATGTAATCCTCAGGATACTGCGAGTATAGATCCTCTACCTGTCCGCTCCCTATGGAATGCGACCATAGATTTATATCTCCTCCAAGCTTACCCTTCCTAGGCTTAGCTGTGATACCGTATTTAGCTAGCATCTTCTCCTCTTCAGTCCTCACTAGGTTAAGCTCTCTCACAGGTGCGATAACCTCTAGGTGTGGTGCTAGGTATTTAACGGTGAATTCTATCCTAAACTGATCGTTACCCTTACCTGTGCATCCATGAGCTACAGCTTCAGCCCCCTCTCTTAAAGCTACCTCGACGCATTTAGAAGCTATGAATGCTCTACTCATAGATGTACCTATAGGATAGCCTTCATAGCTTCCGTTAGCCTTTACACATCTATGAACGAAATTCTCGACGAACTCACTTTTACCATCTATGAATACTACATCTAATCCAAGCTTCTCCGCCCTCTCGAACGCAGTCCCTATCTCCTCCTCGCCTTGACCTACATCCACGAGTACCGGTATAACTTCATCGAACTTGTAATATTCTTTTAGGAGTACCGTTACCAGAGTGGAGTCGAGACCGCCGGAATAGGCTGATACAACCTTCCTACCCACTTAATCGACACCCTCCTCTAGAAGAGGATATCCTCTATAAAAGCATTGTTTCTGATCCTCTGGCGATAGGTTAACCGCTGACCTAAAACAATATCTAAACGTTGTTGTTAACTATCGATATATCAGTATAAGCTTTTTATAGGATACTATATATCTGTCTGTTTCGGGTGTATCCGAGTTTGAAGGAGATCGGTGTAGGTGTCGTAGGTCTAGGTAGTATAGGTGTCACCCATGTTAGAGCTTTTATGAACGTTAAAGGTGCTAAACTCGTAGCTGTAGTAGATACTCTACGTGAGAGAGCTGACTCCATAGCTAAGATGTATGGTGTGAAGGGCTACTATACGTTAGAAGATCTACTACGCGACCCAGAGGTAGAGCTTATATCGATAGCTACCCCCTCCTACCTTCATGCCCCTCAAGCTATATACGCTATGGAGTATGGTAAGCATGTGATAGTCGAGAAGCCTATGGCTGCAACCCTTAGAGGAGCTAAGACTATGATAGAGAGAGCTAGAAAGAACGGTGTTAAGCTTGGCGTCGTATTTCAGCAGAGGTTTGCAGACGATGTGCAACGTCTGAAGAAGCTTATAGACGAGGGGGCGTTGGGGAAGCTATTCTTCCTATCAGCTGAGATGATGTGGTGGAGAGGCGAGAAGGACTACTATTTCAAGGATGAGCTTGCGAGATCCTGGCGTGGATTATGGCTTACAGAAGGTGGGGGCGCTATAACGAATCAAGGTATACACTATGTGGATCTACTAATATGGCTTGGGGGAGGTAGGGTTGAGGAGGTTGTAGGTTTGATAGATAGGTTAACCCATCCGAATATAGAGGTCGAGGATATCGCTCTAGGTATGTTCCGATACGCAGGTGGGCATCTTGGAAACATAGTAGCGACCGTCTCCGTACAACCTCAGAATGCTCAGTATACTAAGATAAAGGTATTCGGGGATGAAGGATGCGCCGAGATACATGATAGAAACCTCGCCGTACTGAAGACCGTTAAAGGCGTAGAACTAGAGGTTAAGAAGGAGGAAGGGATGAAGGAGACTTTAAGGCAGCCTCCAACTCTACATCAGAAGATGTTCCAGAGCTACGTAGACGCTCTACTCGAAGATAGAGACTTCCCGATACCAGGCGAGGAGGGTATCAAGAGTTTAGAGGTTATAAAAGCGATCTATCTATCGTCGAAGCTTGGTCAGAGGATGAAGCTACCTCTAGATATAGATATGGTGATATAGAGCAATTCCATCACGCTTCACCTCCTACCTTACATCGTATTTCGAATCGAGTAAGGCTTATATATGGTGGTAGCGATCTAAGAATCGGAGCTATGTCCGTATATGAGGAGGCTAGAGGTCTCTTCGAAGGTAGGAAGGATGCCATTAGGAGGGATGTAGAGGGGTTCGATAGGATTTTCCAGTTCGTGTTTACGGATAAACCTGAA
>JAWCGL010000152.1:0-3505 GCA_038857155.1 Bathyarchaeia archaeon | reverse complement strand
AGCTCCATAGCCTTGGATACGGCTACTATATACTCTAGGTTTATGCTACCCTGCATATGGGATATACCGGCTCTCATAGGTGTCTTCCATAGGATACGCCCATCGTATCCTAGGAGATATAGGTACCCGGTATCAGATGCTACAGCTATATGTGAACCGTCGTAAGCTATATCTATGGATGTTATCGATCCATCAATCTTGGTATAAATGGATTTAGGTATAGATATGATGGGAGTTACATATTCAGCTCTATATCTAGGCATATACATAGATGCTATGGTTAATACCAGTACTATGCATACAAACATGTATAGATGAATATTTACAGATCTATTCTCCAAATCTAAATTACACCACGCCTTATATTGACATAGAAAACCTTTAAATACTTTTCTATTTTCTAAAAGTATTCAATTTCAGAATAGGTTAGGAGTAGATGATATGATAGAAGGTGTTGGGAGAACAGATGCTTCTACAGAAGCTGGGTTAGTAACGATAACCCCTACTCTAATACCAAAAGGCTTCAGGATTATCGAAGGCTATAGTATAAGAGAACCCTATGTACGTATAGCTATAGTTCGTAACGATGAAACAGGTGAGATACTATACCTCGTAGATGAGGTTAAACTTACACGTAGGGAGAGGAGTATCTATCTACGTATAATCGAAACACTCGAATGGGAGCTTAAACCTATAGAAGAAACTGAAGATCCATATGAATACTTTAGGAAGACGGCTGTTAAAACTATACATAAGTATAGGATTAGGCTCGGGAATATACCTGGTGTATCTTGGGCTAAGATACTATACTATGCTGAAAGGGATATACTAGGCTATGGTAAGATAGATGCTTTAATGAAGGATCCGAACCTGGAGGATATAAGCTGCGATGGTTATGGTAGACCTATCTACGTATGGCATAGACGCTATGAGTATATACCGACGAACGTGATGTTCGAAGATGAGGAGGAGCTTAACGAATTCGTATTAAAGCTTGCACATAAAGCTGGTAAACATGTATCGACTGCATGGCCTATACTCGATGCTATGCTACCAGGTATGCATAGGGTTGCAGCTACGTTTAGTAAAGAAGTATCGACAAGCGGATCTACATTTACTATAAGGAAGTTTAGGGAGGATCCTATATCGGTAATCGATCTGATAAACTTTGGTACGATAGATCCTGAGACTGCAGCCTACCTATGGATTGCTATGGAGTATAAGATGCCAGCTTTGATAATGGGTGTTACCGGTAGTGGTAAGACTACTTTATTGAACGCTCTCACATGTCTATTCAGACCTACACTTAAAGTCGTTACTATAGAGGATATACCTGAGCTTAGACTACCGTTAGAGAACTGGGTTCAGCTAGTATCCAGACCTAGTTATAGCCTTGGACCTGAGAGGGTTGGGGAGATTTCACTCTTCGATCTAGTTAAAGTTTCTCTAAGATATAGACCTGATATAATCATAGTAGGTGAGGTTAGGGGTGAGGAGGCATACGTATTATTCCAAGCTCTAGCTACGGGTCATGGAGGGCTTACAACCATACATGCTGAGGATGTGGAAGCAGCTGTTAGACGTTTAACATCACCACCTATGAATATACCTGATGGCTACATACCTTTGATGAAGCTTGGTATGATAATAAGGAGGGTTAGGATATTCTCAGAGGATAATCCTGCAGGTAGGATTACACGTAGGGTTGCAGGAGTCTACGAGGTGAAGGGGGTTGGAAGCTATAATCGTGTATCCATATGGGATCCTTATAGGGATAGATTCGAGAAGAATCTAAACGATAGCTTCGTATTGAGAGAGATAGCTGAAACCATAGGTAGGAGCTATGATCAGCTTCTAGAAGAGGTTTCTAGACGTAGCACCGTACTCAGATGGATGGCTTCTAAAGGTATAAGAAGCTATAAGGATGTAGCTTCCATGGTGCATCTGTATTATGCTGATCCATGGAGGGTGTATGAACGTGCGGTTAAGGAAGCGTAGAGAAGCTGTGACGGAGGAGGCTCTACCGAAGCCGGAAGAGCCTCTCACCTTCATGGATAAGCTAGATGTATTCGCATACTCCCTATTCGGAGGGATATCCTCTAGGGTTGCTAGAAGCTTCGAATTCGATAAGTATCTAAGTAGAGCTGGTATAGATGTTAGCCCTACGCTATACGCTGCTAGAGCTCTACTATTTACGCTTATATCCACCTACATAGCCTATATGGCTATAACCTCTACTATACTCTTCGCAGAGGGTATGATGGTTAAGATTCTAGTCTTGATCGTAGCTTCCATGATTCCTCTCATGACACTCTCATTCTTCCTGATATATCCATCACTTAAAGCTTCTAGCAGGAGTAAGGATATGGAGCATGAGCTGCCATTCTTCGCAGCCTACATATCGACTATGATTAGGGGGGGATTGAGTATAAGCGCAGCTTTAGAAAGGCTATCTAGGATAAAGGATCTGCCTGGAGCTTCTATGGAGGCTAAACGTATACTTAGAGATATAAAGGTCTTCGGGAAGGATCCTATATCCGCTCTAGAGGATAGTGTTAAGGAGCATCCGAATAGATACTATAGAGACTTCATACTAGGCTATACATCTACGGTTAGGAGGGGTGGAGATATAATCCACTATCTATATAGTAAGACTGAGGGGTTATTCGAAGCTCATGCCGCTATGATTAAGAGGATAGCGGATAAAGTTGCTTTAGCAGCTGAGGTATACGTTATACTCATAGTGTTGGTAGGTCTCGGATTCTACATATTCTTCGCTGTATCCACTATGATGCCTGGTCAAACTGCAAGCCCATTCTCCTCGATAGTATCACTAATACTATTCGCATACCTTCTTATGCCTCTACTATCGCTTATAACTCTTCTAATGGTAGATGCCATGATGCCTAAGATGGTTATACCGATAAACGAGCCTAATAAGACGCTTATCCTAAGTATACCATTGGGTATAGGTGTAACTCTAGCCGTACTCTATGCTACCGGTGGCTGGAGCTTTATACAGAGTGGAGTGATAAACAGGTATACTGTAGTATCGACTATATTCGCTCTATCCATAGGTCTTATAGCTTTATCAACACCTCCTGCACTACATTACTCCTTACTAGCTAAAGGTATTAGAGGATTTGAAGATGATGTTGCTAGCTTTCTAAGAGATCTAGTAGAGGTTAGGAAGACCGGTATATCACCTGAGAGATGCATAATCTATACATCTAGGAGGAGCTATGGCAGGTTTACACCCTTAGTAAACGATATGTCTAAACTACTATCATGGGGTATACCTATACGTAGAGCTATCGAGAGGGTGATATCTAGAACTAAGAATTGGTTTGTTAGAGTTCTACTAACATTCCTAGCTGAAGCTATAGATGTAGGAGGTGGGAGTGTAGAGATACTTGAAGCTCTAGCTAGATTCTCCTTCTCGCTAGCAGAGTATGAGAAGGAGCTTAGAGCTAGGATAAAGCCATACATTATGATGCCATACTTC
>JAWCGL010000151.1:0-3524 GCA_038857155.1 Bathyarchaeia archaeon | reverse complement strand
AAAGCATCTGTAACAGCTTCAGGTTTAGCTCTACTCACAGGGATACCTGTCCCTATAAGCTCTGGAGGCTCGTACGCTATTATATCTGGGTTTAACGCGGCGGCTGCGGCGCTTACCTCTGGGGTGTTGGTGCATACGAGGCTTATAAGCCCTAGGGTGCGGCACCTCTTAACGCATACATCTATATCTGCTAGCTGAATCCTCCTCTCAGAATGGTTTATCAAGCTTCCTATAGCACCTGCTTCCCTCACAGATTCCGCTAGTATATGCCCCGTATAGGCTCCAGGCTCTATAGGATCTATATGCTGAGCGAATACAGGTATCGATACTTCGGATGCTACACGGTATATATCTGAATACTGTGGTGCGACCGCTATACATACACCCGTTTCTTCGGATATCTTCTCGGCTATCTTAGCGAGAGTTACAGCTTTAACCCCTGTAGCCTCCCTATACGTTTTGAAGTTCACGACTATTATAGGGAATCTTACGCCGCTCATAGCTAGATAAGCATCGTATAGAGGATGCTAAAAAATGTATGGTTTATAATCTATCAGGTATCTTCTTAAGCTTCAAAACCTGGTCTACGTATCTATCGCAATATGTTATAGAAACCTGGTACTCTACTCTACCCCTTCTAGCGATCCTCTCAAGCATCCCCTCTACGTAGACTTCTTCACCCCTCCAAGCTTGCATTCTAAATTCATCGACGTAAGATACTATCCTAGAAGCCTCTAAAGCTGCTCTAGGACCTGATATAAGCTTAGTAACCTCAACTCCATATGTAGCTGGCATGAAGTATATACCGCCATCATCTACGACGATGGATTCGAGTCTAACCCATCCCATCTTCTCTATGGAAGCTATATCCATATAGTCGTCGCAGTATTCGCTATAACCTCTAATAGGCTCAAACTCGACCTTAACCCATCTACCCCCATCCCAATATTTAGCATACACCATCTTCCTCCTCTCATGGAAGATATACTCCTCTAAACTATAGTTTCTGAAGATCCACCTAGCTTTTTCTAAAGGGAAATCGTATTCATTCCTTAAGCATCCCTCCTTAGCATCGTACAACTCAGATAAACACTCTCTAAGTTTAACTATATTCCTCGATCCGTATACTACTAGATCGATATCCGATAGAAACGGGTTGTGGAAGTTATGCAGTATGGATCCGAAGACACCCATATCTGATGGGTTGAAACCTGTAGCTTCACATACCATCTCCACGATATTTCCCGTATCCTCTAGGAGCTTATCTCTGCGATCCCCCTCTATAATCTCAGCTAGCCTATCCTGCGGCTTTCTTACAGCTGCGATAAGGTTGCTAGGGACGCCTACGAGGTATGTTCTAAGAGGTTTAACGTATACACGGTATGATGGATAGTTCTTCTCTACGAACCTTAACCCTTCATCTCCATAGAATTTGAAGTACGATATCTCAGGGTAGCCTCTAGGTGCTCTAGGATTATCTGATACAAATATGGTTTTAGGCGCATACTCCGGCTCGCATATATATCCATCTGGAGGATGGAAGTAGCCTAGAACTCTGAATATGATACCTTCAGCTCCGACGATGTACTCCCTATCCCTAAGCTTCATGGAACCCTAGTCTACTCCTTAACTACGCTTATGTATTCGTCGTCGCTTAAACCTGAACCTACTACAACCCTAGTCCTATACGGTCTACCATCAGGTAGATACTCTCTTTCAAGTAATCCTGAAACTTCTATCAGAGAGCCTTCATCGATTACATCCCTATAAACACCTACCATCGATACTAGGAGCCAGGGGGTATCTTCCTTAGCTATACGTGAAGAATCATCTAGAGGCGTATATCCCTGTATCATATATATAGCCGGACGGAAGATAGATTCAGAAGTGTTTCTAACCATAGCTCTAAACCTTACATGTTTAACCGATTTCCGTATCACCGATCCATATACCTCGTGGACCTCCCACGGTTTACGTACAGCGTTGAAGACCGCTCTATAGTTTCTGAAGATGCATCTATTCCTCCTCCTATAATCGAGGGAGTTTTCGTATAGAATCTTCAAGTAGCCTTTCGCTTCCAGCTCTCCGAGGGCTTGTTTAACCATACGATAGTTCTGCCATCCGTAGATAGCTACATCTATATCGGGATTCTCAGACTCCATACCTAAGAGGAGCGATCCATGCAAACCGAAGTTATCTAAACCGACACCAGACACCCTTGATATAAGCTCGATAAGCTCCACCGCAACTCTACATATAGGTGGAAGAGAGCTGATACCTAAAATCTTACGTAGCCCTTCATCTGGATAGTATATATCCTCGATTAAATCTTTAGGGACGGCTATAAGCCTCCTACCGTTCACAGGGCAATCATACACGTACTCCGGATAATGCTTTTCAAAGAATTCTATCATACACTTGTAATTGCTAGCCGTATAGAGCGAAGTAGGTCTAACATACCTTCTACCCTTAAACATCCATTCATACCTCAGATACTCTATCCTGAGCTCATCAGAATACTCCTTAGGGATATACTTAAGGAACGCTATAGCTCTATCCGGTGGATGCTCGTAACCGAATACGTAGAAGATAAACCCATCCCTACTATGGATAACATCACCATCGAGTATCCTTCTAGACATAAACCGAGACCACAACTGATAGATACCTAGAGCTAGAGATAAACATTAAGATATCAGAACTACGCATCATACTACCGGGGGTTAAGTGGATCCAGCATGGATGGATACGAAGCTAAATCATACCTAGCTACTATTAGAAACGTGAGGAAAGGTCTTGAAACACGTAGCCTCATAGTAAAGGCTTTGAAGGAGGGATTAATCGATACAAACGCTATAGCCGAAGCGATAGGTAAATCTTACTCGGCAACGTTGAAACAGCTTAGAAGGATGGAGCAGGATGGCATCGTAACAAGAACATCAGGTAAGCCATCTATATGGAGGCTTACAGGTAGAGGCCAGCAAGAATTACAGCCCATCCATCTAAAAGATCCTAGATCGCTCGATTAGCAATTCCATGGTAAAAAGGCCGTTTATCGGGTGGTAGGAGTCTCCTCCACGCTTACAACCTACCTTCGGCTCCGGCTTCGGAACCTACGGTTAGTTGTAAGCATCCCCTTCCTCCAGGGATTCCTAGGCGGGGGACCTAGGGATCTCTGGAGTTTACACCTCTACTTTGACCTTATAGAGGTGTAGCGGTGGAGGTATAATGGTGGACAGTCTCCTAGGAGGGGAGTCCCCCCCGGTGGACTCTCCTCCTCCGGGGGAGGAGGCTGTCCACCACTATACTTCCACCGTTACATCTCTATGAGGTCGCGGTAGAGGTGTAACGGGGTGCCACCTATCGACCGGCAATCCTATTTTCGAGGAGGATTTAGATTTAAGTCTGTTGGAAACATTTTTAGCGTTGTAGGTACAGAGAAGTGTAGTTGGATGTGTTGGATGCATCTAGAGAAAAATTTATAGGTTTGGATATGTTGACATAAACTTGTATATCTAGCTATT
>JAWCGL010000150.1:0-3542 GCA_038857155.1 Bathyarchaeia archaeon | reverse complement strand
ATATGCGGAGTTAAATTAAACTGGCATCTCCTACTACCGTTAAGCCTATACAATATATCCAGGATAACCTCTAAAGCACATGAAGCTGGAGTGCAGTGTATAGCCGATTGTAAACTTAACGATATAGGTTCGACGAACGAGGTTACAGTAAGGTATCTGATGGATGCCGGGTTCGACGCTGTAACGGTGAACCCATTTATAGGTTGGATCGATGGGGTGGATGCAATAGTTAGAGAAGCTAGCGTCAGGTATAGTGGGATAATACTCTTAACGTATATGAGCCATAAAGGTGCATCCGAAGGTTACGGTAGGATTACTCTAGAAGAGGGTAGGGAGGAGCCGTTCTATAAAATATTCGCGTATAGAGCTCTACGATGGGGGTGCGATGGGGTGGTGGTAGGAGCTACAAGAACCGATATCATACGTGAGGTTTATGGTATACTGAGGGAGAGTATCCCTATATACTCACCGGGGGTAGGTGTTCAAGGGGGCTCTCTAATTGATGCGTTAAAATCTGGGGCTAAGTACATAATAGTAGGTAGGAGCATACTTTACTCTCAGAATCCAGAGGAGGAAGCTAGAAGATTGATGGAGCTTATCAATTCCACCCTAAGTTCTCCATAGCTCTCTTCTCAATAGATCCCTCACAGCAGCTCTTATAACGGCGCTTCTACTAGAATAGAAGCCCGTCTTAACAAGCTCATCTATACCCTCCACTACCGCTTCCGGTAGCTTAACCGTTACGAGACGCATAGAGTTCCGCCTACTCATAGCGTGAATAACCAGTAGAGGTACAGTAGACTTTAACCCTTAAGAGCTTACATATGTGGAACGTATAGCTAGCTTACCTGATATTTTTCATCTATCCTATATATCTCGAAGATTCTTCTTCATCCTATAATCACCTAGAAGAGTTCGAGTAGGGTTTATTCACTTAGTGATACGTCCGTCATATATATAAGAAGATCGATGGATAATACATCAGATCCATGATAGACGGTGAAGATATATCTTTACATAAACGGTTGGCTTAGCTAAGGTGCTATATACCTGAATATGGATCCAAAATCTGAGGTAAGTGTGGAAAGATCCGTAGAGAATATCATGGGGGGAACCCTGAGAGTGTTCGATTAAACTTAACCGAAATAATCGTATATTTCATGGTACCCTATATATAGCCGCCTCAGAAAACGTTTTTATTCATTCTATCATTAGAGCGTAACGGTGAGTATGCGTAGACTATTCGGTACGAACGGTGTTAGGGGTATACTTAACAAGAGTATAAGCATAGAGACCCTAGTTAGATTAGGGTATGCTATAGGAACATACTTTGAAGGCGGAAGGCTTCTCGTAGGTATGGATGGAAGGATCGGAAGCCCTATAGCGAAGGATGCTACGGTTTCAGGTCTACTCGCAACAGGATGCGAAGTATTAGATGTAGGGTTAGCACCCACTCCTGTTATCCAGTATGATGCGAGATTTAATGAGGTGGATGGATGCGTTATATTCACAGCATCCCATAATCCTCCAGAGTATATCGGTGTGAAGGTATGCGGATCAGATGGGGTTGAAATACCGCATGAAGAGGAGGAGAAGATAGAATCCATATTCTTCGAGGGAAGCTATAAGCTTATAGAATGGGATATGGTAGGTAGAGTTAGAAACGTTACAGGCTCTATCGAAAGATATATCGAAGCTGTGATTAGACATGTAGATAGGCGTCTCATCGCTAAGCATAGATACAGGGTGGTAGTAGATCCAGGTAACGGTGTATCCTCACTGACGATTCCCTATATCCTTAAAGCTTTAGGATGCGAAATTTATACCATAAACGATTATATAGACGGGAGGTTTCCAGGTAGACTTCCAGAGCCTTCCGAAGAAAATCTAAGCGGGCTTATCAAAGCTGTTAACGTATTTAATGCCGATCTAGGTGTAGCTTACGACGGGGATGGGGATAGAGCCGTATTCGTAGATGAGGAGGGTGCATTCCACCCTGGAGATAGGAGTTTAGCGTTGATAGAAGATTATGTGATGGAGGAGAAAGCTGGAGCTATACTAGTAACGCCTGTAAGTACATCGCAGGTCGTCGAAGATATAGCTGAGAAGAGAGGTGGAAGAGTTGTACGGGTTAAAGTTGGAAGCGTAGTTGTATCGTGGACTATGAAGAAGATGAACGCAGAACTAGGGGGTGAGGAGAATGGGGGTGTGTTCTATGGCCCTCATCAACCTGTAAGGGATGGGGGGATGACGACGGCTCTGATACTCCATATACTCGCGGTGAGAGGTGTGAAGCTATCCGAAGCTCTATCGAAGCTCCCGATCTACCATATAGTGAAGAGGAGGGTTCAATGTCAAGATGAGTTTAAGCATAGGATCTTATCCATACTAGAAAAGGAGGTTGAGAATGTAGGTAGAAAAATAGAGAAGATAGATGGATTAAAGATATGGCTCGGTAATAGGGAGTGGGTGCTTATAAGACCTAGCGGGACCGAGCCTGTATATAGGGTTATAGCCGAGGCGCCATCATATGAAAGAGCTGAGAAGCTAGCTGAGGAATATACGAAGCTCATAGTAGAGATAGCTGGAAGCTTACCCTGTTGATGGAGGCATAGGTATCACATACGGCCCCTCAGGTATAGATACAACTCTAACATCAGACCTACCTACGATCCTTAGTGCTTCCTCGAACGCCTCCTCCATGGTTGAAGCATATATCAGATTCATATCGAGCGCATCCTCCTCCCGTATACCCTTAGACACTAATATCACGCTATTCTTACATAATACTTGAGCAAGCTTCTGTACCTCCCATTGATCTCTTAGAGGCTCGTTAGCCTTTATATATTCGAGAATCTTACGTGGATCTCTATACATGGATGCAAGCTCTTTAAAACCGCTATGACCTACACCATCCCTACATTCAGATGCGACTATCACCACTCCCCCCTCCCTCGTAATCCTAGAAGCTGTCATCATACCTTTAACAGCTTGGTAGAGATCTCTATCCAACGGGTATCCACCGTTAGTTGCAATGACTATATCAGCTTGAAACGGTACCTTTACACATACCATCGAGCTTAGGAGATCTACAGCTCTACGATGTGCTTCCACGAAATCTCCCGAAGATGCGTAGACTATACGCTTATCTTTACTCATGACGACGTTAACAGTATATTCAAGACCAACCATAGATGCCGCTTCCATCATATCCTCGTTAACAGGGTTACCATCCATATATCCATAATCGGCTAACGGATGAGCTATCATTTTAAAGCCGTGGTTCATGTATATCGATCTAGCACCAGATACACCGGGTAGTATAAGCTTCCTACCACCGCTATATCCTGCGAAGAAATGCGGCTCTACAAGCCCGACGGCTATCCTGAAATCTGATTCTGCTACGATCTTATTCACGTAGAGCTCCGTGCCAAACCTAGTCCTACCTATATACCTCAACGAACTTTCATCATCCGCTAGATGATTCACAACGTTATACTCTGAAAGTATACGGCTCCCAAGAAATTCCTCCAGCTCCGATC
>JAWCGL010000149.1:0-3572 GCA_038857155.1 Bathyarchaeia archaeon | reverse complement strand
TAAATCTTTATAGAGTCGGATATGTTGTAAGTAGTGATCAAGATTTGACGAACCCCTTCCTACGCGAAGTAATATTGGAGAATTTCATGAGCTATGAGTATGCTAGAATTAAGCTTGCACCAGGTTTAAACCTTATATCTGGTCCGAACGGTTCTGGGAAATCATCGATTCTCCTGGGCATATCCATAGCTTTAGGTCAAACTTATACAGAAAGAGCTAGGAGACTTAGCGATCTTATAAGATGGGGTAACGATATAGCACGTGTAACATTAATTTTCGATAATAGCGGTAATGATGGTAATAGATTATTTCCATCGATTAAATCTTCTACTGTATCTATATCGAGGATTCTAAGGAGGGATGGAACCTACAGCTTCTATGTACTAGGGGAGGAGAGGACGAAGACTGAGGTAATAGAGCTTCTCAGTATGGTTGGTTTAGACCCTGATAATCCATTCATAATAATGCACCAAGGTACGATAGAGGAGTTTGTAGCTACACGTCCAGAGGAGAAGCTTAAACTTCTAGAGAAGGCTGTAGGCTTCGAGGATTATAGGAGGAATATACTTGAGGCTAGGAGCAAACTTTCTAAAATCTTATCTGAGGAAGAGGTTATACGTGAGAGGCTAGCTGATGCTGAATCTACGTTAGAATATTGGCGTAGAGAATATGAGAAGCTTACACAATACAAGAGGCTTAAAGAAAGAGAGGAGGAGCTTAGACTGGAGTTGGCATGGTCGAGGATAATCGGTATGGAGAATAGGATAGCTAAGCTAACCGATATGATTGATTATTGTAGTAGGAGAATAGCGAAGCTTGAGAGAATAGGCTCAGATGCTAGATCTAAGCTAATAGATACTGAGAGAGAATTTGAGAGTACAATATTCGAAGAGGATAGGCTACTCGAAAGAGTAATCGCATCGGAGAGATTCTTATCGGTAATATCGGAGAGTTCTCGTATACTCGAAAACTATGGTGGACAACTCCCCATAGAGTTAGAGAAAGAGCTTAAGAGAAGAGCTATAGATCGAGAAAGGGTCGAGGCAGATTTGAAGAACATGTATAAAGTTTATAGTGGATTGAGGGTGAAGGAGCGAGAATTGATTAAACGTTACGCTGATCTAAGAGTTGAAGAAGCGTTAGCTTCGTTCGAGGTAAATAGACTCCTAGATGAGAAGAAGCGTATAGAGGTTAGGTTATCTGAACTTCGATCTAGGATGGAATCTATGTTATCGGAAGTAGGCGGCTCCTCATCAAGACCTCATACTGTTAGGAGTCTAGCTGAAGTAGAGGAGGAATTGAAAGGGATAGAAGCTAGGATTAGAGCCTTAGGCTCCGTCTCTGAGGATATAGCTGCTATGTATGAGAAGTACAGAGGGGTTTATGATGAATTGAAATCTAGACTTGAAATACTCTCTGAGAATAAGAATCTACTTTTAAATGAGTTAAACGATAGAATTAAAGTTTGGAGAGATGCATTAGAAAAACTACTGGATGATGTGAATAGAGAATTTCAAGCTATACTCGAGGGGTTTGGTTATAATGGTTTTGCTAAACTGGTAAATCCACATGATATAGATAGAAGCGGGTTAGAGATATATATGGGCACCCCAGGTATGGATCCAACCCCGCTTAATAACCTCACACAAAGTGGTGGCGAGAGGAGTCTAGCTATATCTACGTTTCTCTTAGCCCTCCAACAATACATTAAAAGCCCGTTTAGAGCTTTAGACGAGTATGATGTGCATATGGATCCGGTGAATAGGGAGGCTGTATTGAAACATATAGTAGAGCGGATATCTGGTGAGCGAAGGATACAGTATTTAGTTATAACACCTAATCCGTTACCATTAGCTGCTAAAATCACTAACGTTATAATCGTTCAGAAGGTGGGAGGGAAATCTAGAATTGGTAAAATCGAAGCCTACGTTGAAGCGTAGATCTGTGAGGAGAGAAGTAGAGAAGATTATAGCACAGTGTAGGCTTACGATTAAGCGTGGAGCCGATCCGTTTCAGATAGACGTGAAGAGTTCTCTAGGTGTATTAAGAAATTTTCTTAAATCTGCTTCAACCTTAGACGATATCTGTCTAGATGGCGAAGCTATATACAATCTATCTACTGTGGTGGAATCCCAGGATAGATGGGTTAAGTTTAGGTCTAGTAGACTCTTTGTAGATCCTATACTTATAGAGTCGAGGATTAAATCTATATCGAACAAAGTGCTAGCACGTATATTCGTATCATGTTGGACACCTATAGCTTCGATAGAAACGTTAACAATACCATCCATAGATCTGGCTATAGACTACTGGAATAGATTAAAACCTATAAAGAGTAGGTGGGGTAGACTACCTAAAGGCTCTATGAAACATCTAACTCTATCACCAGATGAAGCTTCTAGACTAGGCTTAATATACGATAGAAGATTTGAGGAGCAATTATCATCTATAGAAGAACAGATTAGAAAACTTCTAGCGAGTGAGGGAGGGAGAGTTGAGTATAGCATAATAGTCCGCGGCAAGGATTGGATTGAAGCCGTTACTAAAGCTTACCTAGTAAGCTTCCTAGTTTCATCTGGACGTATAGGTATGACTTACGATCCCTCCACCGATAAATTCTATATAACACCATACAGTAATTATGATAAGCCTAAATCGATCGCCATATCTATAGGGATTGGTGGATAGAGGTATGAAGTCTAGAAAGGATATAGACGAAAGGGCTAGGAGGGCTCTGCAACTAATACTACTACAAAGGCATAGGAAACCTGGTGTAAAAGGGTGGGAGCTTAGACGCTCCCTAGGTAAGAATTATCTCAGCATACTAGAATACTTGAATGATAAGCTCGACTCCTATGGTTTATGCGTTAAGATGGTGTATGAGGGAGAGGAGACAAATCCAGATCAAGCTAGGTTCATAGTAACTGTTAAAGATGATATCAAGATGAGTGAAGCCATATCTGCGGGTTGGCGTATAGATGAGCTTGCTATACTCGCAGCTTCGGTAGCGTATATAGCTTCGAGACAGGGATCTGTAAGCTCTAGGGAATTGATACATCTACTCGAAGCTAAATTCCCTAGATGGTTTGTAGAAGCTACTTTGAGGAGGCTTATAAGATCAGGCTACCTAGAGCAGGATCGTGATACTATAATGATTGGGTGGAGGAGTAAAGCTGAGATTGATATAAGTAAACTTTTAGAACTCTTAGTTAGGATGGATTTTGAAGGTATAGGTTAAGTTAAATAAGACATACGTATATGCTAGTATAGGTTTGAAGAGGCTATCTACTTTTACTACGATACTTACACTTTTATTACTATTATTTACGCATATACTTGAACCTATACCTATGCATGGATATGATAAGATAGTTCCTCCACCTATACTTGATTATATCTCCAACCGTATGGAAGATTATAGATATCGCGATAGTAATGTAACGATAATAGAGTTAACCGATAGCACCGGCCTCATGGATCTCTATTCATCTGGTCTTAGAATTAGGTATGTTTCAAAAACTATGCCGGTAGTCTTTGTCGAAGGTTCGAGTGATGAATTAATGAGTATTATA
>JAWCGL010000148.1:0-3582 GCA_038857155.1 Bathyarchaeia archaeon | reverse complement strand
CATATAAAATATATCGATACATAGTTATTTCAATGTATAGTTAGAATTTCACCAAACATTATCAAGGGTGAAAGCTCTAATTCCAATCTTTACCATGGTTGAATCAAAATATTTTTTAGCAAGGCCTCCACCCTCTATCTATAATGTACTGGTGTAGCGTATGGGTGAACAAAGCTTATCTCTCAAGTATATTGTTTACGCGAAGTTCGAGGTAGATGGACTAGTAGAGAGGCCGGATGTCGTAGGAGCTATTTTCGGTCAAACGGAAGGCCTTTTCGGAGCTGAACTCGATCTTAGAGAGCTTCAGAAGAACGGGAGGGTTGGGAGGATAGAGATTAAACTTTCGAAGAAGCAGAATAAGACTCTAGGTGAGATCATAATACCTACATCGCTAGATAGGGTTTCGGTAGCTCTGATAGCCGCTTCACTCGAAAGCATAGATAGGGTGGGACCGTATAAAGCTGATGTGAAGTTGGATAGGATAGAGGATGTTAGGGAGGAGAAACGTAGGTTCATCGTTAAGAGAGCTAAAGAGATTCTGCAGAACTGGAATATAGATTCGGCTACCACCATAGAGAATATACGTAGAGAATTGGAGAAGATCGCATCGGGTAAAGCTGAAGTTATTCTATTCGGTGAAGAGGGTATACCTATGGGTCCTAGAGCTCTTCAAGATGATACGCTTATACTCGTCGAGGGACGTGCCGACGTGATAAACCTGCTTAGAGCAAATATAGAGAACGTGGTATCCATCGAAGGTGTTAAGATACCGGAATCTGTAGCAGAGCTAACTAGGAGTAAGAAAGAGGTTACCGTCCTTCTCGATGGAGATAGAGCGGGTGACCTCATCCTGCAGGAACTACTACAGAAGGATATAAAGATAGATTATATAGCTAGAGCTCCGCCAGATAAGGAGGTCGAAGATCTAACCCCTAAGGAAATCTTAGAAGCATTAGAGCGTAAGGTGCCTATAGAATCCTACAAGGGTATGGTAGAGCTTGACATGGATATACTAAAGAAACTTGCTTCCAATGTAAAGGATACACTCGAAGGATTACTATTAAACGAGAAGGGTGATGTATTGGATAGGATATCTGTAAGCCAGCTAGCCGAGAAAATCGAATCTACCGAGAACGTTAAAGCGGTGGTATTCGATGGGGTAATCTCACAGAGAATACTAGATCTCGCTCTTAAGAAGAAGATCGATATAGTAGTAGGTCGTAGGATGGCGGAAGTAGCTAGAAAACCTCAGAATATCAGAGTTTACGTATTCGAGGAGCTGGGGTTAACATAAACTCTAGCTATGGATGGGGAGTAGAAAGTTAAACCCTCCCTCGGCCTAACAACGAATATTTCCATATCTCATCCATTAATAACGATCTCAAAATTCATATTCGATTTGTCATATTGTTTAGGATCATATGTAGATATGGGATCGAAGCTTTGTTAGAGGTTATCGATTCAACCATATAAAGAGACTATAGATATCCATCTAGAGTGGGTATATGAGGGCACCGAGATTTAAGAGTTAAGTTATACGTGAGAAGGTTAATCCCCTAACCATATGAATACCTAAACCTAGGGATATAAGGTTAGGTACGGATCTACTAGGCTATCACATAGAGGATCGATGATAGAGTAACGGTCAGCATCGTATCGGTGAACGTTGTTTCTAACGGTATTACGAAGTCATCTGGGTTCAACCCGAATCTAAACGTAGCTACCGCCATAGTAAACGAGAAAGCGATAACGATAGGAGCGACTAGAGGAAAAGTTAGGAGTATAGCTAGAATCGAGAGGGTGCCTCCACCGGCGATATAGGATAATATAGAATATAATATGAACATTATTAAGGCAGCAGATGTTATCTGAATTATCTCCCATAGAAGCTTCACGATGCCTTTAAACTTCAGCTCGATTAAACCTAGCATAATCCTCGTACTACATATAGATCCGAAGCTCGCCCCTATATCCCCTATAGTATCTATGAGAGCTGGATAAACCACCACTATACCAGGCTTCTCCTCAATGATGCTTCTAACCCTAGATAGAAATACTCCTCCGATGGAGGATAATAGCGAAACTACACAAACTGTAATGGTGGCTTCGCGTATAACTTCCACGTAATCCCTATCCCTCTTAAAGATGAATACTATACAGATAGTTACCGATACGAATACTACGGTGAGAGGAAGTAGGATCCATGTATACCCCTCTATGACAGATAGCAAAGCTAGAATATACATGGAAGTAGCTATTATATCCGTCATAGTAGATGAGATAGGGTAGGTTACTACATCCGGATCTACCCCACGTCTATAAAGCATAAACGAGAGGAGCGATGTCAAAGGCTCTGTTATAAGAGTAGTGGCATACTGGGAGACTACGGCTACAGATACTATCACCAAGAGGGAATACACTTCTACGCCGTAAAACATGTATGAAAGCAGGAATACTATAGAGCCGCCTAGGATACTCATAAATATCGTCGTAGTGAATAGGGCAGCTAGGATAGCGTGAAAATACTGTGTATTCCCTCTAAGCCTCGGATTCACAAGTTTTAGATGGAGACCTGTACTCAGTCTTCCACTTAAGATGCCATTAATAGCCCCCCTGACACTTATAATCATAGGATAGAGTATTACAGTCCAGTAGTAGACCGTTAGCACGGAGATCCAAAATGCAGCTATACTACCAGCGAGGAGGCCTCCTAGATCCGTTTGAAGAGCCAACAGACTCTCCCTAAACACCTTGAACTCTCCACCCTCTGAGTCTATCCTTCGCGTCATAGCCAAGATCCTCTCTAAACTCTCTACTCAGAACAGCTAAGCCCAGACGTAATGACATAGTACTAACCTAAAAATTTATTTAGAAGATAGGATCGAAAATTTCTAGTAGGAAAAGGGTAAATTGAAACGTCTCTCAGAATTCAACTCCTTCGATGAAAACGAGGAGAAGATTTCCTATAAGCCTATACCTGTTAGAGAGCTCTTAGTAGAGCTTAAGGATACATCTGAGCTTATGCTAGACCTAGCATACTCATCCATACTATTCGATGATAGGGAGTTAGCAGGAGAAGTCTTAGAATTGGAGGAGAGGATGGATTACCTAGTACAGCTCCTACAGATAAACTGTATGGCAGCAAGTAGGAGCGTGAAGGATGCTGAAAGCCTACTACCGATCCTTAGTATAGCATCGGCTACCGATAAGATATCGGATGCTGCTGGAGATTTAGCGATAATCACTCTTAAAGAGATTAAGGTACATCCGTTGCTAAGAGAGGTATTTAGCCGTGTAAGCGAGAAGCTTACATGCATCAGAGTGGGGGCGGATTCAGAGTTAGCCGGTACGAGGATAGGGGGCTCAGGGCTACTATCCGATAAAGGTGTAGATATCATAGATATAAGAAGGGGGACGAACTTGATAGTGGATCCAGATGAAGATGATATTATAATAGAGGGGGATGTACTATACGCTAGGGGAACGGCTAGAGGTATAGAGGAGTTCGAGGAGATGGGGGAGGAGTTAGAATGCAGGTATCCAGGTATCGAAAATGTCACCTTAAGGGAGGTAGATGAAGCT
>JAWCGL010000147.1:0-3602 GCA_038857155.1 Bathyarchaeia archaeon | reverse complement strand
GGGGGCCGATGATAGAGCCTCTACCAGCTTCATCTAAACCCGCTAACATCATCTGTAACTACTCCTCGAAGCTTAGATTATCCTAAACGCTATATATCCTTGTAGTGTAGTTGTAGATTAAATCTAGCTGGATCCGAGATATGTCTACATGCGATAAGCTAGTCTACGGTATATCTATGGTGAAAGGATGCGGGCTACCCGTCAAGCTGGTAGTCGGAGGACTACATGGACGTGAGTGGATCGTATCTAAACTCTTAGAGCCGAAGATTAGATCTGCAAACTGGAGCTTCGTAGGCTGCTTCATATTCGTACCTAGAGTATCGTTCGATCCACGTTATAAAACTACGTTGAGTTTATCGTTCTATAGATCGGAGGCTGGGTTAAACCTGATATGGCTGCTGAGAAAGCTTAAACCTTCAATCTACGTTGAGATACATGGCTATGCTAAGAATAATCTTAGGAGGCTGGTAGATCCTCTAAGGCTTCAAAGGAGGGGGGTGCCTAGCTTTTACAAACTGAGATCCGGCCTACTGGTAGGCTCTGTATCGCCGGTAACCTTATCGTTGGTAGATATAGAGGCACCGTTAGCGTTAGAACTACCTCTTAAACCGAGCTATTCTACGTTAACGGATTGCATGAGGTTTCTACATATTATCGCTAGATCTAGAGGGACTGTAGATCTATGGAGGATGCTCGCAGAATTCTACGATGATCCTAAGTTTAAATCGTATCTATGTAGAGTGAGGATGTGGATCGAGCTATTCAGAAGATAGGTATCTCCATCCTCTGCCTCCTATCGAACACCGATATATACCTGTATCCTGCTTTCGAGATCCCCTCGATAGCATCTCCGAAGTGGTATGCTACATCTTCAGGTTTATGCGCATCAGAGCCGAGCGTTATAGGCACGCTATACCTCCTCAAAACTTCTAGAAATCCTCTAGCCGGGTAGATTTCTGCTACAGGCTTCCTTAACCCGGAGGTATTAACTTCTACGCATACACCGGCTTTAGCTAGCTTCCTAGCGGTATTCTCGTATAACGGCTTCATATCTTCGCGGGGTTTGAAGCCGAATACCTTAGGTAGATCTATATGGGCGATTATCTGGAATATCTTAAGCGATGCTGCTTCGCATACCAGATCGAAGTATTCTTCGTACAGCTTATATAGGTCGACCTCCATATATCTATCTTTAGATTTAGAGCTGTTGATGACCCATCCATCCATCTTATGAATTGAAAGCAGCGTATAATCCAGTTCATCTATAGATTCCAGTATACTCGCTACAGATTCGATGTTATCGTATGAATAATCGACTTCTAATCCAAGCTTAACCTTGATCCTATCCTCGTAAAGACGTTTAGCTTCCTCGACCATATCCACGTAGAGCCGCAGCTTATCGAGCGGTATAGAATCTTCTGGTATAGAGAGGCTTAGATGATCGGATACACCTATCTCTACTAGGTTAGCGGATAATGCTACCTTGACGTAATCCACTGGTTTACCTACCGCATGTCCGCATAGATATGTATGTGTATGGTAGTCCACCAGGTTCACGGCTTCTAAGGATGAAGCTAAGCTTCTATTAAGTCTTCCCTCCCTTAGGGTGAGGCAATAGTTTATATAGTTTTATCCAAGCTATCGAAAGATTGATGCCCTACGAGTATGTACATTTGAAGAGGGCGTTAAACGATCTGCTTAGAGAATATGGTGTAACGATATACGATATACTAGATGCTATGGATGAAGAACCTACAGGTATAAAGGAGTCGTTCATGCGTAGGGTTACTATATCTGAGGATGAATACGAAGAGTTAGCTAAAAGCCTCTCCGCACGCCAACTGAATCTACTCCTCTTCGCTCTACAAGTATTCTACATAGGTAATATATCTGGACTCTACAAAGGGTATATGATAGTGCCTGCAAGGGATGAAGTGGTTAAGGGAGTTACTACGGTAACCTTCGAGGGGGTTAAGAAGGTAGCTAAAGCTTTAGGCTTCGAGTTGAAGGACTAGATTATCTAAGGGGTGGAGGGGGATGGATATAGAGCTAGCTGTGAGTAGGAAGGTTAAGATTCTCGGATTAGATTATAGGAGGAGCGAAGATGAGCTTATATGGTGCTCCTCGACTATGGAGGTATCTAAGCTTTTCTGGGCGGATGGATATCTTATATGTATGGAGGTACCTGAGAAATCCTTCGAACACGAAGTAGAGACTGGAGAGTTCATTATAAGCCAGTTATGCTTTACACGATGCTCGAAGTACGAGAGGTTTAAACCTATAGCTAGAGGGGGGCAGATACCTGTGGTAGATATGTCTTCGATGAAGCTGTTCCAAGGAATTGCTAAGGTATTATCTACCCACGAACCTTTAATCTAGCTCTCCTACCCAGTATGTAGCCTACAGCTATAGAGGGTAAACCTACTAGAAGCAGTATAATCACAATGCTCCTAATAGGAGGTATAACCTCAAACTTTAGAGGCCTTTCTACGTAGGCATATAGCCTATCCTCGACTCTAACCATCGCCTGGTGTATTCCTACCGGATCGTTTACACCTGGGGTGTAGGATAGGATGAACGATCCGCCGGCTATATATAATCCGCTTACGTATACGATAGATCCGCTAGGTTTCACTATTTTAAGTGTTACGTTAAGCTTATCCATACCGGTTTCCTCATCCCTAGCGACTACTACTACTGTATAGGATTCGAACATCTGCTCAATCCTATTATCTAGGATGTTCAGCGATAGTATCCTTGGAGGCTTATTAGACAGCTTCGATACTACGAAGGCTAAGAGGTCTATATTCTCAGCTATAACGTTCTCGATGGGTTCTACATAGCCTATAAGCCTACCTTCCTCGATATCCCATCTAACGTTGTAGTTTAGCTTACACCATAGATCGTCGAAGGAGAAGACGCTAGAATGTACGAATAGCTTAACCCTACCATCTAAATCCCTATAGATGAACGAAGAGTAGAAGCTATTCGATACATTGAGGAATCCATATGGACCGACCTCCATAGCTCTGAACATAACCTGTATCGATCCACCCATGATAGGCGGGGATACATCAAAGAGTACACCGTAAGCTACCGTTAGATTCAGCGAAGCTAACTCCTCGAAGCCGTGTAGATCGAGTTTAATGGATGAATTGCTCCATCTGTAATATGGTTCTTCGACCGCTTTCAATCCGTATTCTTCGAGCACCGTTCTGTAGCCGTATTTGAGAGCGAAGATAGCTGGGCCTGCTAGTATAGCTGCGGAGCCATCGCGATCTAAGAAGTAGTCTAGCGTCGAACGTATATCCTGGTACCCGTAGTATGGATCTGGGAGTATTAGGAGATCGATCCTTCTAGGCTGCGTTATATGTAGGCTAGCGGGAACTATCCTTATACCTTTAAGAGCTGAAGCCTTCCATAGATCCGTATACCATAGGTATAGATCGTTTCTACCCGGTATAAAATCTAGTCTATCATGCCATAGGACTGTGGCTATAGGTTCACATACACTTATATTTACAGGTACAGAGGCTATAACACTTCCATAACTCTCAAATACCAAGCTTCCACTATACATCGTAGGTTCTAAACCATCTGGT
>JAWCGL010000146.1:0-3616 GCA_038857155.1 Bathyarchaeia archaeon | reverse complement strand
ATCGGAGATATATCCTTCGTACTATTCTGGCCTCTAGTCTTAGCCGTTCTAGCGACGCTACTATCCAGGTTCGGTCTTACGAGGCATGAGCTAGTAGTGATTATGGCTATGGTATGGGTTTCATGGATGCTTCCGACACACTACGGCGTCAACCAGGTCATATTGATGATGGGTACTGCCCGTCAGATACCAGGATTCCATCTATGGAACCTAGATTATGGAAAGCCTGTAGCGTGGCAGTGGGGTCCCGATCCTTTCAACGATAAGCTGTGGGAGTCATGGATGTATGGTGGACCGGTGCCGTGGGCTGAGTGGATGCCATCCCTACTACTCCATATAGCTAGGCTTATACCATACTATCTCGGCTACGCTTTCATGCTATCCCTATGGAGGAGGCAGTGGGTTGATGTAGAAGCATTACCGTTCCCGCATGCCGCTGCTGCGGCTAAGCTTATAGATATGGCTTACGAGAGGGTGGACGGTAGGACGAGGCTTTTCAGTAACGTATGGCTGTGGCTAGGGTTGCTGATAGGATTCCTAGCTATAATGCCCTACTGGGGTTGGACTCTACCCGGGCTTGGTATGGCGCAGCTTAGGGAGTATGGCGCTATAGCTATAGATCTAACACCATACGTTATAGTACCTCTAGCTCCTCTATCGTTCAATTTCGAAGCCTTCTGGATAGGTGCCGCTTTCCTAGTACCTTTGAAAACCCTATTCAGCTACATAGTCACGGCTATAATAGTCCACTGGGTATGGTGGCCTATTATGTCTTGGCTAGGATACTGGGAGCCTCAAAGCGCAGGTACCAGCGGTATAACTGAAGGCTCGATATTGGAGGATGTATACTATGAGTGGTCCGGTCCTAATATGCAGAAATGGGTTTATACATGGGGGTCTATAACATGGCTCTCCCTCGGTGTAGGCTTCGGCCTCATATTCTATCCCGTATTCGTAGCCTTCAGATCCGAGCTTATCAACACCTTGAAGGCTATAGCTGGTAGGGCTCCGCGGGAGGTTGAGGCTAAGGAGCCTATGCGATACACCTATATGTTCCTAGGCTTCATAGTATGCGCCCTCATATATGTGGCGTCGTGGTGGTATGCAAGCTTAGGATATCTACCGGTAGCGTTCGGATTCATATGGTATATACTGAACGGTCTCTACTATGGTGTAGCTAGATCTAAGGTTGCAGGAGAATTCGGTTTAGCATTAGATCCGTTTAACGATAATATGTGGGCTCATATATGGGATAACTCTATGAGGCTATACTGGGTAGCGGATACGGCTTCGCCGTTCTTCATAAGGGATGTTAGGGAGAGGTTCATAGTTCTTAGAGGAGATTACCCATGGTATAGCACGTTTATAAGAGCAGCTCCTACAGCTTCGCTACTCCAATCCTATAAGGTCGCCTCTATGGAGGGTGTGCATTCAAGATACGTATTCATAGGAGCTGTTATAGCCGTCGTGATAGGCCTCGTAACTTCGATATTCGCGCTTCTACCTATGTGGTGTAGCTTCGGAGCTTTAAACCTAGCTGCGTTCAACTATACGGGTGCACCTAACAACTATCAGCAGAGAGCCCCGACGTATACATGTAGGACTGAGGTCGGGATATACTGGCGTTTCGCTCCACCGGTAGGAGCTCAGTGGATACAGTTCGCCGTAGGCTTCATCCTCATATCTGTGATCTACGCTCTACACGCTAGGTACCCGTGGTTCCCGTTAAACCCTGGAGGTGTAGTTATGGGCTTCGGCTGGATAATCGTCAACATGGTATTCCCGGCTATAATAGCCTACGTAGTTAAGCTGATCGTATTGAGGATAGGTGGTACTAAGCTATACGATGATCTTCTAATGCCGTTCGCTATAGGTATGACCGCCGCTGTAGGCATCGCTGTTATCATAGCTTCACTCTACCACTTCGCTTCAGCTTTATCAGCTATGTAAACCCTCCATCTCAATCCCCACCTATTTTTCCCCATCCTTAAATGTAGATATGTTATGTAGGTCAATATTATCTACTCGTTATGCTTCGATATTCTACGTTACCTAGATCTTAGAGGTGCAGGTGGGTTTGAAGGGTAGGGTATTCATGGTTGGTCATGCTCATATAGATCTATCTTGGCTTTGGACTAGATCCGAGACTATCCTCGACATCATACCTAGGACCTTCTGGAACGTCGTAGATCTAGCCGAGAGGTATGGCGTAGTGTTTAGTCAGAGCTCTGCTCAGCTCTATAGATGGGTTGAAGAGTATTATCCAGATTTGTTCGAGAGGATAAAGAGTTTAGTCGAACGTGGGTTATGGGAGATCGTAGGCGGATCATGGGATGAGTATAGCCCACTCCTAGTATCCGGTGAATCCCTTGTTAGGCAGTATCTATACGGTAAGAGGTATTTCATGGATAGATTCGGTGTAGACGTCTCTGTAGCTTGGCTTCCGGATAGCTTCGGATTCCCATGGACCCTACCCCAGATACTCGGTAAATCCGGTTTAAAGTTCTTCATGACCCATAAGCTTAAATGGCAGGTTGAGAGGAATAATCCTCCGATACCTTTCCCGTACCATATATTCTGGTGGAGGTCACCGGATGGGAGTAGGATCCTAGCGTACCATACGGTCGGGAGCTATAACGAGGATGTAAACGAATCTAGGATATCTAGCTATCTAGATGTTATGAAGGATAAGCATGGGCTGGATATCCTTATGTACGTCTATGGAAGGGGTGATCATGGCGGAGGGCCTACCGAGGATATGGTCCTCAGATCTCTAGATATATCTAGAAGCGGTATATTCGATCTAAGATTCTCTAGAGCCGAGGATTTCTTCCTAGAAGCTGAGAAGATCGTGGAAGGCGTAGATATACCTACGATCGATGATGAACTCTACGTTAAGACGCATAGAGGTACGTATACGACGGAGGCTGTAGTTAAAGTATCGAATAGGTTATGCGAGAATCTTCTACTGAACCTCGAGAGGTTTTCATCTATAGCTTATACGTTCGGGTATAGCTATCCATATGAAGAGGTTAAACGTCTATGGGAGCTACTACTCCTAAACCAGGTTCACGATAACCTCGACGGTACATCTATAGAGCAGGCCTACCAGGATTCTATGCTAGATTATATACGTATAAGACGTGAAGGCTCCGGCCTACTATCTAAGGCTCTTAAAGCTATAGCATCTAGGATCGATACATCCATAGCTGAACGCTCCATAGTCGTATTCAACCCACTACCGTGGGCTAGGGATAGCGTAGTCGAAGTCGAAGATCTAGGCGGTGTATCCATAGCCGATCTGGATGGGAAGCCTATACCGGTGCAGCGTGATGCTGAGACTGGTAGACTGATATTCATAGCTAAAGGTATACCCGGGTTAGGCTATAGGGTGTACTCGATAGTAGATGGTGCAGATGTATGCATGGATACAGATCTTAAAGTGGAGGGTTTCACTTTAGAGAATAGCTTCGTAAAGGTTATCGTAGATCCATCTAAAGGTAGGGTTTCCAGTATATACTATAAGATCGATAGGGTGGAGCTTCTAGATAGATCTAGGGGTGGAAACCTGCTGGAGCTCTTCGTAGATAGGCCTCCTAACGCTCCTCTAGGAGAG
>JAWCGL010000145.1:0-3661 GCA_038857155.1 Bathyarchaeia archaeon | reverse complement strand
TTCAGTATGAGTGGATCGGTAGAAGGCTTTCGAGTGGAGATCTCTAGAGGTAGATGCCTTAAGGATCCTACTAAGGTCATGATAGAAGCGTTCCATCCTGGAGGATTCGGCGACTCTGTGGAGATGCTTGCCTTAATGCTCCCACCGTTGAAAGCTAGATATTCTAGGCAGTATCGCTGCACCACCGTCATAAGCGAAGGTAGGCTTATAGGCGTATATTCTGATGGGAGGATACTATTCTGTGCTAAGGATGTGGATGAGGCTAGAAGTATCCTAGAGTATGTTAGGAGCCTCCTAGAGGAAGCTTCTAGATTGGTCGGAGAGAAGGGTCCTCCAAGTTTGGAAGATATAGAGGCTTACGGTAGGCTTTCAGCTTTCAAACTATACGAGTATCTTCCTAAAACGAATTGCGGTTTATGCGGATACTCTACATGCGTAGCTTTCGCAACCAAAGTTCTCCGAGGCGAAGCTAAGCTTAAAGACTGTAGCCCGTTGAATACATACGAGTCGATGCATCTAGTCGTAAAGTTGGAGAAGGATTTCAACCCTGTAATACTTAAAAGCTTAGGTTGGCTTACTTAGAGTGATTCAACGGTTATGGGCGTCGAGGAAGCCGTATCCCGGTTGAAGAGTTTCTCAGAAGAGCTAGGTTTAGATTTGACGAAGCCGGAGGATAGGTTTAAATGGTTTCTAGCTTCGATGTTATTCGCTAAGAGGATTTCAGCTGAGATAGCTAAGAGGGCCTATCGGAGATTTGAGGAGGCGGGTCTCACCACTCCTGATGGTATATTGGAAGCTGGGTGGGATCGTATAGTTCAGGTACTAGATTCTGGAGGATACGTTAGGTATGATTTCTCGACTGCATCTAACATCATAGAAGCCGTGAAGAAGCTTAGGGATGAGTATGGGGGTTTAGAAGAATTGCATAGAATATCTAGTAGTTCTGAAGATCTCGAGAGAAGGTTGAAGGAGTTTAAAGGTATAGGCTCGGTTGCAGTTAGCATATTCCTGAGGGAGTTGAGAGGCGTGTGGCTTAAAGCGAAACCTAGCCCATCTAAGATAGCGATCGATACTGCTCGACGTATAGGTTTACATGATATCGAACGTTATGAATCGCAACTTATACGGTTGAATCTAGAGTATTGTAAGAAGCATAGATGCTGTATATGCCCTGCTCAAAGCTACTGTGGAGAACGGCTATTATGACGTCTAATCCTGCGTAGCCTAACACCTACTACACTGTATCTTCAAGCAAAAGATTATCCAATACTTTTACAAATATCTAGTGCTCAAACTGCTGGCAGCTATTATCGAAGGGGTTTACGTTGATGCTTAACCCTCTTGTGGAGGGGTCCGATATGGGTGCTGCTCTAAGCCTCGTCATATGGCTTGTAACATCACGTTGCGATATGCGTTGTAGCTACTGTTATATGGGCGGTCTGAAGGGGGAGTTTAGCTATAGGGAGGCTATCGGGGTCGCTGGAGGATTAGCAGGGTTAGCGCCTAGATCTTTAGGGATAACAGGAGGCGGACCTCTACTATGGCCTCCTCTACGAGAGGTTCTGAGATCGCTAAGAAATGTAGGGTTAGGCACCTCTATTCAATCTAATATGAGGCTATTCGATATCGGTTATGCGAAGCTCTTCGCAGACTTGGATATACTCTTATTCACGAGTTTAGATGGAGCCGATAATCTGACTCATGAAGCTTGTAGAGGTATCGTAAGCTGGGATACTGGAGTTAGAGGGTTGAAGATAGCTTACGATCAAGGCTTAGATTTCGCTACGGTGACGACTATCAGCCACGTAGATGTGGATAAGCCTCCATCCATACTCGAATTCTCCGTCTAGCTTGGCTCCGATTATGCCGCGTTCGCACCTATAATACCTGTAGGTCGAGCAGGTAGAGTTTACTCGCTACTACCAGATCAAGCTAGACTACACTCTGCCCTCATATCTCTATATGATAGGGTGTATTCCCCCGGCTTCCATGCCTCTATATGGTGTGCACCGTTCGCTGCAGGTATAGGTGAGGGGGGTATTTCCATGTATATAGATGTGCTATATCATCTTCGCTAGATATATTACCAGACGGTTCTATCCCGATCTGCGATACTTTAAGGATAAAGATATCATACGCTATGAAGGGTTTATTCGAAGAAGCAGATCCTCTATGTCCCCGTATAGCTATCGATCGACTTAAGCGTACATGATCGATTATCCCTCGTCGTTATCGAATCATCCATCTACCTCTGTAGCGTGGGGGCCCCTATCAGGGTGGAGAATAGTGGGCCGGTACTAAGATACAGTTTAATCCTTCTCATCGTAGCGTCTATGAGTTATGGTGGGAAGGGGGGCTCCTAGCAATACAGCTAGGAAACTTTGCTCTATCTATGTTTATACGAAAGTCTTTTATGCCGATGTCAATCTATATCGATTGGTCGGAGGGTTATGTCCACCAGACGTATTAGGAAGCTTCAAGGGATTGTCGAAGCTGTCGAGCATACGGGTGAGAAGGTTAGAGATGATGAGGGGTTGGAGTGGGAGAAGGTAGTCTACACCGTTAGACTTACAGGCTTCAGTAAGAGGACTCCTGATGAGAAGCTACCTGAACATCTTAGGGATATGCGTGTTAAGCTTGTGAGGTATGCATGCTTCGATTGGCATTTCAAGTTAGGTGTTAGGAAGACGCTCGAACCTGACGAAACCGAAGCCGTCTTGAACAGTGTTAAAACCGATACTGTATACTGGTAGCTCCTACAATACCTTTAGACATGGTGTTATGATACGGTTTAGATTTATAGAGATATTTACCCTACCTCTCTAATCGGGGTATGCTCGATGAGTAAGGAGTACTTCGAAGAGTTGCTATCTAAGAGTTTGAAGAAGTCTATAAGAGAGGCTCTCTCAGATCCTAAAGCTAGGGGTGAAGCCATCATCTTTATGAGTAAGGAGGTTAAGCGTCTCAAGCTCGATCCTAAGCGTATAGAAGAGCTTATAGACGATCTATCCGCATCCATACTCTTCTCTCTCGCTACTGACGTCGTAGTCTATGCGATAATGAATGTATACGGTGAGGAGGCTACGATCAGGAAGGCTCTAGCCGATGCAGTCTCCAACGCCGTAACGGGTAGGGCTTTAGAGAGGTTCTTGAAGGAGTGTAATATCAGTTATGCTATAAGTAGGTTTGGTGGGAATGAGGTTGAAGCTATCGCTCAGAAGGTTACTATGGATACGTTAGCTGGGGATGAAGAATTCCTATCGCTCACAGAAGAGCTTAAAAAGATGATAATCGAAGCTCTATCTAAGGTTTAGGGGGTAGGTAGCGTATGTGGATATCTAAGCTCAAACCCGGACCTGAAGGTAAACTCCCTAGAGAAGTCTACATACTTATAGAGGTTCCGAAGGGATCTAAGAATAAGTATGAGATAGATAAGGAGACAGGATTACTAGTTCTCGATAGAGTCCTATTCACATCTATGGCTTACCCATGCGACTACGGCTTCATACCTGGAACCCTATGCGAAGATGGAGACCCGCTAGACTGCCTACTGATAACTTCGCAACCGCTAAACCCAGGAGTACTGGTCAAAGCTAAACCCGTAGCTTTGATGCTCATGAGAGATGAGAAGGGTGAGGATGAGAAGCTCATAGCCGTACCG